>JACQXX010000028.1 GCA_016208495.1 Acidobacteriota bacterium
TTCGGAACCAATCCCTTTCGAAGAAGAACCAGGAACCAAAGAGTGGTTAGTGGTTAGAAATCAATACTTTCGAAGAAGAACCAGGAACCAAAGAGTGGTTAGTGGTTAGAAATCAATACTTTCGAAGAAGAACCAGGAACCAAGAACCAAGCCCAAATTCCTAATTTCATGGTGTTCCTTACCTGATTCTGGCTGTTCAACGGAGCATTTGCGATTCTTTTTGGAACCTTCAGGTCCTAAGGGCGTGAGAGTTGGGTATTAAATCCAATTACAATAATTGCCAAAAGTCGCGAATGTACACCCACCCACACTGCCTGGGTCAACCACTCCAGTTTTCCAGACCTTCGGAAGACGAGTAGAGGGCAAGGAACAGAACTGATATGAGCGTTGCTTTGAGCTATCAAATTGAACTCAACCTGGAACGACCTATTTCAATCGAATCAGCCACTGATCACGAATTAGTCGCCGCAACCAAAGAAGGCAATGAGCTTGCCTTCCAGGAAATTGTGCGTCGGTATCGGAATCCAATCACAAATTTTATCTTTCGGATGCTCAGCGATTATGACCGGGCCATTGAGTTAGCTCAGGAAACATTTCTTCGGATCTACGCCAACTCTCATCGCTATGAAGCAACCTTCAGTTTCTCAACCTACATTTACCGCATTGCCACCAATCTGGCGATTAGTGAACTCAGGCAGCGCAAGCGTCGCCAGATGCTTTCGATCTTTACGCCCTGGCGAAAAAATGCTGAAAGCGATGATGACGAGCAGATGCTTGATCTGCCCGATACGCGACCACTTCAGGATGAAGACCTGATTGATCGCGAGCGCCGTCTGGCCGTGGCCCGAGCCATCAAGACGCTTCCGGAAAAATACCGGGCGGCTTTGGTTCTGCGTGATGTGGAAGGAATCAGCTATGATCGGATTGCTGAAATTCTTGAAATTTCCGAGGGAACTGTGAAGTCGCGGATCAACCGCGCTCGCAATATGCTGCGTGAAAAGCTCGTGGCCTATATTTAAAGGCAAGTCGGGGTGCTACCCATCTTGCCGATAGGCTTTGACTGATCACGAATTTGGTTAGAGGACTCATATGTTGACCTGTCAACAAACTCGCACTCATCTGGAGCAGGTAGATTTCATTGAGGAATCACTGCATCCTGAAGTTGTTACCCATCTTTCGCAGTGCCGTGACTGCCAGACGCTCTTTGAAGAAACCAAAACCCTCCGGTTCTGGTTGCGGAATCAGCGCCGGGTGGCGGCGCCACAAGATTTTGAACATCAGCTCCAAACCCGATTAAGAGCTGTGAAGCAGGAACGCCAGAAATCCGGCTGGTTTGCCTGGATTCCAACCCCGGCGTTAGCTGCCGTCAGCGCGGCAGTTTTATTGGGATGTGTGTTCGTACCCCAATTTTTTCGGCAGACACTGCCTCTTTCAACTCCGTCGCAAGTTGCCGATACTGGTTTTCAATCCGAGGGCATTTCTCCGTCACCGGTTGAGCCGGCAATGGCAACTCCAAGCCCCACTCATTCTGAGGTACCAGTGGCAAGTCTAGTCTCGACCACTGAAACACGCCGAACCGTTCGACGAACCTCCACTTCCGCGCGACATCGGGCGTCGGAAGAATCTGGTGGAGATGTCTTTCTGCTGGTGCGGGACGGAAGTAACTCCCAACATGTGGTCACGGTGCCACGCGTGATTTATGGGGCGCAACCAATTCTCAATACCAACGCCCCACGTGTTGAAGTCGAAGCTGATACCCAACATGTCTTTTAGTGAGGGTACATTTGTTGGTTTGAAATGGAATCAATGCTCAAGTCGGAATCAATGGACTTCCAGCCTTTATGTGAATCAACCAGGGGAGGGTAGTGAACACCACTTGGATGGGAGGTGCGAAATGAACCAAAATCTGCTGCCATCTCCCCATCATCTTCAGAACTCATCGTTGACCCAGCCTCACACAAAGTTGCTCTCTTTGGTTAAAACTCCAATGTTCAAATCCAGGTTGTTGCTTTCGTTCTTACTGCTGAACTGTATTGTTTTGAGCGGTTTACCCGGTGTTGGAGATCTTGCGAAAGGCCAGGTGGTTGCACAGACGGCGCCTGCTCCACCAGCGACAACACCCCCGCCCGCTCCCCATGTGGTTGGCGCCACGGCCCAAAGACGTCCTCCCCGCCAGCAACAAATCAGTGCTCGCGCCCCATGGATCGTCAATGTGGCGCATGTCATCAACCTCAGCGAAGTCGCTGACATTTATCGAAAAAATCAGGGTATCGAGGTCAGTCCAGCCGACGCGATGCCAACCTCAGAAGTCCAGTTGTTGAACATTTCCACCGGGATCGTGATTGATTCCAAAGGACATGTCCTGGTTCAGCTTGCTCATCTCAACCCGGAACAAGCGTCAAGTAACCTGACGATTTGTACCGCCGCCGATGAAACACTCTCGGCTAAATTTGTTGGGCTGGATGGGGTAACCGGCCTGGCTGTTTTAAAAATTGACGGACTCGACATTGCTCCTCCGACATTTTTGAGCGACACCCTAGCTCTGAAATCAATTCAGCCAGACCAGCATGTTTTTGTCTGGCTTCCCACATTTGGGAAAACGGCACCACGGATGAAAGCGAGGTCACGGGCATTAACACCGCCTCGGGGACGAATTACACCGGCCCGGGTGGTTGAAGTTTCGGCCACACAGATTGAAATTCGCCCTGAAAAACCCCTTGCCATGCGTGAAAATGTGGCCGGAGGAATCGTGTTTAATGAGGCAAACCAGGTGGTTGGCCTGGTGCAGGCTGAGGATGGCAATATCTTCCAGGTCGTTCCAATGACCATGGTCAATCAGGCATTTCGCCGGATCTTAAAATCTGGCCGAAGTGTTCCCCGTGGCTGGCTTGGAATTGGTGGGAAGGATATTGCCCTGTTACCTGCTGCAGACCGTGCTCAGTTGAAATTATCCACGGAGAAGGGAATTCTGGTTGATACGGTGCTTCCCAACAGCCCTGCCGACAAAGCCGGAATCAAGTTGTGGGACGTGATTGAAGCCGTGGATGGTCGGCCACTTGGTTCTTTAAAGGACTTCCTGGCATTTGTTGGGCAGCGTCCGGCTGGGTCTCAATTCCAGCTTTCGCTGGTGCGAGAAAATAAAGCGTTGGAAAAAATGGTTGTGCTTGGGGATCGCGAATATGCCGGGACCATCACAGCCCAGAAAGATCCACTTCTGGAAGCCATGAAGGTGCAAATTGATGAATTGCAAAAAGTGGCGATTGAAATGAGAGCCCGAACCAACGCCAGTCAATCAACGGAAGAATCGGCCCAAACCACAATTGAGTTATCAAAGGTTGAAACTTCATTGGAAACCGCGATCAAACGCTATGAGTCGCGAGCCCAGCAAAACAACCTCGTGATTCGAAATGAGATGACGGTGCTTGGCATTGTGACGACAAATCTCACTCGACAACTTGCCAATTTCTTTGGGGTTACTCAAACCGGTGTCCTGGTGAATAGTGTTGAAACAAAAGGATTTCTGAGTCAGATCGGAGTCAAGGCTGGCGACATTATTGTTGAACTCAATGGTCAACCTGTCATCAGTCATCATCAATTGAACTGGGTGCTGAATAATCAATCTCTGGTTCTTGAATCAATTTCAATTGTGCGCAAAAAACAAACCCTCAAGTTTGCACTCAACCGGCTCAATCAACCTTCCAGGTGATTTCGGTCAGCGCGAATTGGTACTCTGCAGCGGGGTAAAAGTCCGGAAAGGAGCTTCACCACACGGAAGTTCCTCCGGACTTTCTTGCTTGTCAGAAGACCGCTCACCTACAATTCGGGTTTTCCCAATTCTGGCATCAAGAACGGATTTCTCGTCTATGGTTTCAACTCAGGTTTCCATCATCGGTGGCGGTTTGGCTGGAAGTGAAGCCGCCTGGCAGGCTGCGCAACGTGGCATCAATGTGACACTCTATGAGATGCGCCCGGTTCAGCCGACCCCGGTGCATACAACTTCCAATCTGGCTGAGATTGTTTGCAGCAATTCCTTTAAATCAGACGAATCAAATTCGGCACCGCACCTTCTCAAAGAAGAGCTGCGCCGGGCCAGATCACTTCTTATCGAAATTGCCGAACAGGTACGGGTGCCGGCAGGTGCCGCCCTGGCCATTGATCGCGAAAAGTTTTCAGCCGAAGTCACCCGCCGGTTGTCGGCTCACCCACGCATCACCATCAAACGTGAGGAAATAACCCGGATTCCAGCCGATGGTCCCGTGATCATTGCCACGGGGCCGCTGACTTCACCCGCGCTGGTCAGTGAAATTACCCGGTTGACGGGTGATGAGCAGTTGTATTTTTTCGACGCGATTTCCCCAGTGGTTGATGCCGAAACCATTGATTATTCAGTTGTGTTTCGAGCGGCCCGGTATGGGAAAGGTGGCGATGATTATCTTAATTGCCCAATGTCCAAAGACCAGTATGAAACATTCGTGGATGCCTTGCTGGTGGCGGAAAAGGTTCCACACAAAGCCTTTGAAGCCGATTCAGCGAAATACTTTGAAGCATGTTTACCAATTGATGTCGCTGTCACCCGTGGGCGTGAGACGCTACGGTTTGGGCCACTGAAACCGGTTGGGTTGATTGACCCCCGCACTGGAGAAATGCCCTATGCCGTGGTGCAGTTGCGCCAGGAAAATCTCCTGGCCGACAGCTATAATCTGGTTGGGTTTCAGAATTCAATCAAATGGGGACCCCAAAAACAGGTATTGCAACTGATTCCAGGGCTTGAACGAGCGGAATTTCTCAAATTTGGTCAGGTTCATCGCAATACCTATATCAATGCTCCCAACATTCTGACCAATACCCTGCAGGTGAAACACGAACCCCGCATCTTCTTTGCCGGGCAAATCTCAGGGGTCGAGGGCTATGTTGAATCCCTGGCCACGGGGCTGATTGCTGGTCTGTATGCGGCTGATCTGGTTCAGCACCGATCACCGGTCCCGGTTCCGCGGGCATCGGCGATTGGAAGCCTGATCCACTACATCTCTCATTGTGAACCAAAGCATTTTCAACCCGTCAACATTACCTTTGCCTTGTTGCCACCGCTTGAAGAAGCTGAACGGAAGAAGTTAAAACGCAAGCCCGAACGTCACGCACGACAAATTGCAATTGGGTTGGCTGCATTTGAACAGTGGCTCACTGAACAAACACAAGCGAAGGCCGTCGCTGAATGAGATCAGGAGAGAATCCGGCATGGGTGTACAGTTTGGAAAAACAAAGGTAATTGGATATGGGATGGGTGTCCTGATGATCTGGTTAATGTGGCTTGCCTTGACCAGCACGGCACAGGCCCAGGTGTTGCCGCTTCCTCCAGACACCACAACTCCCCGAAAACCTAAACCGACTCTCTCAACCCAGGAGGACCCGAGTGACCTCCTGATTCGATCTGATCTGGTCACATTACTCGTCACGGTTGAGACGACGGAGAAAAAATCCCTGCCATCTCTCCAACGGGATGAGTTTGAATTGCTGGAAGATGGGGTCCCCCAAAAAATCGAAACTTTGGTCCAGGAGGTACGGACTCCACTTCGAATGGTTGTTTTGCTTGATATCAGTTCAAGTGTGCGCAATCGCCTGAAGTTTGAACAGGAAGCCACCCTTCGTTTTTTCCGCGAAGTCCTGCGCCCTGGGGATCAGATTGCGTTTTATGCCTTTAACCACGATGTTGTGATGCGACAGGATATGACTGGGGACCTGAGACAACTTGAAGCTGCGACTCAAGGGCTCAAAGCCAAAGGCGGGACTGCTGTCTACGACGCGGTCTATCAGGCTGCCCAGAAATTGAGTCGGGAGAAGGGGCGCCGGATCATCATCCTGGTTTCAGACGGGTCAAACACCATCAGCCGGGTGTCCCAGGCCAAAGCCATTGATGAAGTTCGGCGATCAGAGGCCGTTTTATATGGTATTTACTCGGCGGCCCAGACCTCATATGACAACTTTATGACGCCACGCGGGCGGTTTACCTTACAAGCCTTATGCGATGAAACTGGAGGAAGGGTGTTTCCGGGGTCAACGGTGGACGAATTGATTGCCGGTTTTGGACAACTGACCATCGAGCTGCGGTCACAATATAAACTTTCTTATTACTCCAACAATGATGCTCAGGATGGGAAATTCCGAAAGATTGATTTGCGCGTCAAACGTCCGGATTTGAAAGTCAGAACCCGCGAAGGCTACTTTGCTCCAAAAAATTAGGTGTTTGGGGGCACACTTTCCATCAATCTTCAATTTCGCGGGGTTAAGAAAATCCAATAAAGCGGCTTCTCATCTCAGCCGATGGAAGCAGGCAAGAATCGTGTTTGCCAAACCACCGATACCGATGTTTGGCAAATACATCATAAGCCAGATCTCGCAAGCGCCCTGGTACCAGGTTTCCAATCCAAAAAATATTCCACCATCCGCCCAGATAGGCTGCAATTTTCAGTGCTGCTGTTGATCGAACAAAAACCTGTTCTGACTGCCCATTGCTTCCTGGGGCGACATAAATCACTGAATCTATATTTTTTATGTGTGGATGTCGGTTCAGAAGTGATTGGGCAAACTCACTCTGCAACGGGGCAAAGCGTAAGGTGCCCTGCCGGTCAAATCGAAGAATAAACTGAACACTGTGGTTGCAGAACCCACACACTCCATCATAGAGCAAGACTGGAAAGGCCAGACTGGATGAAGTGTGTGATGAGGGTTCCATAGTCCGTGAAGGAAAAGCAGATGGGTGAATTATGAATTATGAGGGGAGTATGTCATTGAAGATCAATGGGTTCGCTGTCTCATAATTCATAATTTCGATGCCTGCCGCCACGCGTATTGAGGAAAATACTCACGGCTTCACCTGACACCACCCCAGCTTGAGCCAGAGTTTGTCCTGGGCGAAGCTGCATGTTGCGATAAACCAGCGTTGTACCTGGGACACTGGGAATTAATCCAGCTTCAGCCAGATTGCGCAGAATGGCATCTGAGGTCATATCATCTGAAACCGTGACTTCGACCTCTTTCCCGTTATTTTCGTTCCGAAATGTGACATCAATATCTGACATTGCGCCTTTAGCCGGGAAGTGGCTTTCCTCCTCTTAAGAAGTTAGCAAAACAAAATTGTGTGTACTTTACATCGTGGTGTGATTGCACCGCTGACAATGACCTGATTCGAGATGGTACATATCAACCTGATGACACACCTCACATCTGGACGGGCGATCCTCTCGTTTGACCAGGAATGTGCCGGAGGCATCATTTGACGCTTCTGGGGGAGGTAATGAAAATCCATAGGCGTCATCGTGCAGGTCATAGTAGTTCCGCCGTGGAAGTAATCGGAAGCCTCGCAGCCCGTCACTCCCTTCCTGATACCGGTCCTGGATTTCAAGCCCGACCGAAAAGGCCACCACAACTAAAAAAAAGAGTGCTCCAAGGGCTAAAAAATCCATGTATGACCTCCGGTTTGGAAGGTTGAAGCATAGCGGAGAAGCTTCTCAGTGAGAAGACATTCAACCCGCGTTCGCTGACTTTTTGTAAAGCAAGCCGTGGGTTCGGAGCAACCCTGGATGGTTGTGACTCGGTAGACTTGATACGGGTCAATGCAGTCTACCCTGGATCAGCTTTTCAGACGAGTCTTAATTTTCAGGCTACGTGAACAATGGTTATTGATCCCAGTCACCCAGAAGCTCTTGTTTATCTCCGGTTAATTCGACGGAGTGAATCTGGCCGCTGGCATCCGTAACCGAAAGAATGTGCAATTGGGGGATTCCAAGATCCCACAGCGAACGGTCCAGCATCGGTGATGCCAGCGGGCTATCACCCAGATGGTGGCGTGAAATCCGGGTTGTGGCTTTCACATAGGTACTGGAATCAGTTGCGGCTGAGAAGGTGACTTTCTCCTGGTTTTCCTCACCAAACCGGCAGCGGGGGCAATACACTTCATCGTCAAAAACCCGGTGCGCCGGGCGGTTGAGTTCGATCCAGGTATGACAGGACCGGCACCGAATGCCTTCAATAAATCGCCGTCCTAGATCAATTTGAACTCCCGTTCCAAATTTGTGTTCCAGCCAGTCAAGAAATGCTCCAAGTGATGTGGTTTTGGCCTCGGCGGGTGATTCCACAATTCTGGAAAGGGTGCCGTGAGCCAGACAGTCTGGGTTTTCAGGAAGTCGAATCCGGTGAAATCCGTGAGTCAACCCATTGTAGGCCAGCCGAACGCCGCATTCGATGGTTTCCTGGTGAAGCAGTTTGACCGCTTCCTGAACCTGCAAGGCGGAAATCAGGGCTGACGTGACCTGAACCGTGGGAAGGCGCTCAGCGTCCAGATAGCGTTTTTTGACCTGTTCGCAGGAATCATACCGTGACTGGGCATCTGCGACCTGGTCGGAGGTGATGTTGCATTCAAAACAACTATTTTCTGTCCCTGAGAAGACCGTCACACTCCCAGCCAGTTCATAGATACCAGCATTGATCCAGGGCGTCCCGACTGACCGGGCCGCCCGGTTGATGGCCAGCCGGGCTTCGTCATTATCAACACAGCCGAGAATGACATCCATCCGACGAAAGAGGCCCAACCCAATATCCCACACCAGATCAGCATCAAGAGACTGGATCCGGGCGGTTGGCTCTAACATGAGTTCACGGGCCCGCTGTGCCGCCAGCTCGGCTTTGGGACGGCCTACGTCCTCAGGTCGAAACAGCAGCGTGCGGCTCAGGTTGGATGCGGAAATGGTATCGAAATCAACCACCAGAAGTCGCCCAGCCCCAAGCAAGGCCAGATTTTTCAAGGCTTCATTGCCCAATGCGCCAGCTCCAATGATCAGAATGCGTGCCTGGCGCAGGACATCTTGCTTCCACCAGCTTAGACGCTCCTGACGATCAAAGGGCGATTCATTGGATTCGGGGCGGATGACAAACGAGGAAGTCATAAACACACGCTATATATAATAAGGACATGTGGGTTCCGGGTTCCGGGTTCCGGGTTCCGGGTTCCGGGTTCCGGGTTCCGGGTTCCGGGTTCCGGGTTCCGGGTTCCGGGTTCCGGGCAGAATCCATTGGTTTTTGATTTTCCTGGTGCCCGTTCAAAAACTCAGAAATGAAGGCTAAAGCAGATACCGGCGGCGAACCAGATCCATGGCTGCCTGTGAGGTCAGCCATCGAATTCGCTCCCGGTCACCGGGAAGCAATAATTTTTTGTGGCTCACTGAAACATCATCCGCCAGACCTATATACACCAGGCCAACCGGTTTTTCAGGGCTGCCGCCGTCAGGTCCGGCAATACCCGTAATCCCAACGCCAATGGTTGCGCCTGAGCGCTGCTTAATGCCACGGGCCATTGCTTCGGCGACTTCAGGGCTGACGGCTCCTTGAGTTTCAATCAATTCCGGGGAAACCCCGAGAAGATCGGTTTTGGACTGGTTTGAGTAGGAAACCACACCCTGGAGAAAGTAATTTGAACTGCCGGGCACCTCGGTTAATCGCATGGCCAGCAACCCACCCGTGCAGCTTTCGGCTGTGGCGATGGTATAACCTTTGACGGTTAACTTCAAAGCCATTACCTGCTCCATTGTTTCACCCTGGTGGGCAAAGAGGTTTTCACCCAACTTTTCTTCAATCTGAACGGCCACCTCATCAATCAGGCGGTCAGCTTCGGTATCAGTTTGGGCGGAAGCCGTCAGGTGAATTTCAATATCGGTACGGTTAAACAGAATGGTGGTCAATGGGTTGGTATAGCGGCTGTAAACCGGGGCAATCAGGTTGTCAACAGCGGACTCGCCCATACCGGAGACCCGCATGACTCGTTGTCGGAGTCGTTTCCCTCCAGCCAGCGGTTCTAAAACAGGCCGGACATAGTTGGTGAACATCGGCTGCATTTCACGCGGTGGACCCGGAAGCATGGCGATGACCTGGGTTCCCTCACGAATCAGAATTCCTGGGGCTGTTCCATTTGGATTCCGAAGCACCTCGGCCCCGCGTGGCACCAACGCCTGCCGCTCATTATTGGAGGACATTTTCATGTTGCGGCTTTCAAACAACTTGCGGATGTGATCAAGGATATCCTGGTGCAAAATCAACGGGCGTTTGAGAACCCGCGAGAAGACCTTGCGGGTGATATCGTCTTCTGTCGGCCCAAGTCCACCAGTGGAAATAATCATGGATGAGCGTTTCAAGGCATCGCGCAGTGCGTCTTCCAGGCATTGTTCATCATCTCCGACAATGGTTTTTTGTCGCAAACTTATGCCCAGAGCGTTGAGTTGAGAGGTTAACCAGAGGGAATTGGTATCACTCCGGTATGGGGTTAACAATTCTGAGCCAATGGCAATGATTTCAGCTTGTAACATAGTGTTTGAAGAGAAAGCCGCTACACATTCTCTAAAATTTGATTGAATTCCGGGTTATTTTGTTCCTGGTGTTCCAACTGTAGTCGAAGGACCTGTCAAAGCAGAAGTCGTTTGCGCCGATTGTGTATCAGCCAGTGTGGCGCCGACAAGTTGGAGACTGAGACACAGTACCGAGCGTCGTTCGGTGTAAATTCCGGCTGGTCGCAGAACTGAAGTCGAGCTGGTGATTTCAGTCGGGAAGGGACTTGATGCGGATGGTTGCGAAGATATTTCGGCTTGAGACTGCGGACGAACCGTTTTGGCAATTGCCTGGACGGTTTCCTGAAAAATAGCCTGATCTGAAGACAGTGACGTCCATATCCAGGGTTGGGCAATTCGCCGGGATTGCCACTCCCGATAGGTTGATGAATGCACGACTGTTTTCCCAGTTTGAAATGCATCACAGACCTGAACAAGGAGTGGATGCGGGCCGAAGACCAGAAAATCTCCCACAAACATGGCTGCCCGCTGGTCAGGATGTGAGGATTTCACAATTTCAACGCCCTGATAGCTCTGATTCTGAAGTTGAGAGTTCTCAATTCGCAGATAGCGATCAATGACTGGCAGCAGGCGAACTTTGTTTTTCACCTGGAGAATCCAGATTCGGGAGTGATCGGCGCCCATCGTCACCCAGCCAAATTCAGGGCCAATGGTGTCTCCGAGTGATTCTTTCGGATCAATCCCATAGCGTTCCCCGAGGGCATTGAGCACTTCCCGAAGGGCAAAGCTGACAACGATGGAGCTTTGCGAAGAAACCAGTTGTTGAAAACGATTCACCAGTTCGGTCGGATGGTTGATCTGGCCAAATGTATATTCACCGGTGCCAGTTTCGGGTATCACTTCCACGATTCGGGGTGATGGCAAGGTCGTCGTCACCCATGCCTGCAGAGCTGTGACCAGTTGTGGTGCGAGGAGCCAGAGCACCTGATCCACAAACTGATGGTCCTGAATGGTGGTATTGAGTGCCAGACCTTCCGTGAGTCGGGGAAGCGTTTCTTTCAAAAGAGACTGGGCTGAATCAGTCACCTTTGGGGGCAAAATTCCGAGTCCCGGCAGAGCCAGTTGGGTGAGTCCATGGCTGGTAATGAACGAAAAGCCAAGGCTCGGACTTGCCGTAAGTTCCTGATGTGCCTTCTGATACCCGGCCACCGTATCAATGGCCGGAGCTTGTTCGTCTAAAACCAGAAGACATTGGTGGAGTGCTGGTTCGTGGTTGCTCAATAGAAGAATGTCTTTATCGGCAACCGTGAGAAGCACACGTGAGCTGCCTGGTGACCGGTACTGGACAACGGTTCGACCCTGAATTGAGCGTGACTCGACCATTGGGGTTGGGCCAAATGCCTTGCGAGCCAGTTGGGGGGCATATTTTTGAAGCAGCGAAGCGGTTCGACTGGAGGAAGCATAGGTTCGCACCACCACTGCCCAGCGGGGAATCAGGCTGAGTTCCGCTGTACCCTGACCTGGTTCAGGTGTTGCGCCAATTTCCAGGTCAGTGATGACGACCGCGAGTTGTGCATTCTGCCAGATCCCAGCTTCGGTGAAGGATAGCCCTGGGATTGATTGCCACCAACTTGAATTCATCTCTCCTGGGATGGGTAACTCGCCAGTCACGGAAACAAGTGTTTTCCAGAATGCGGTTTGCTGAAGGCTGGTCACTGCAGCCACAGGTTGGTCAAGTTCGTAGACAAACAAGGCTGAAGCTGGAAGGATTGTTCCAAGTGGTTTGTGTTGCGGCGATTGAACCAGATAGAATCCAGCGAGCAAGGCGAGACTGGCCAGCAACAACCACACCCCACCACCATACTTAGAGCGGAACAGTTTGGCCAATGACATTGATCAGATCCACCATTCACAAGGAAAATCGAGGGAGTGAGCAACAAAACCCCCAATGAACAACTCGGGCTCGTTCAATGAAATAGCGGCTGAGCCTACCAAAGAAAGTAAACCCTTGAATAGCCCGCTGGCTGGTCTACCAGAAAAAAACCTCATTAATCCATACTTTTCTTTCACCGGGTTTGTTGTGACCAAAAAAGAGTTGACGTACGTCTTGGATGAATGGTAATTATGGGCAGCCTATTAGCAGCACAAAATATCATCACTCGCATAAATCACACTCATTCAAGCATCATCATACATCCAGGGTAATCAAGCACATCAGTTCCAGGCTGGGTAACCAGGTGCAGATTCATCAAATCTGAGCGAGCCTCAACCACGAAGCGCTTCGCCACAGGTGTGAGGTTTTGAACAGTGGTGCTGGTCACTCAGTTCCCTGTGCCTGCTTTAATTTCCTTCTCCTTCAGTTTTTCTTCAGAACAGCGGTTTTCCAGGGGGTTCACAACTGGTTCTTTCAGGAGTTTCCGGCTTTTTGGCCGGTTGTCGTCATTTTTCCTCATGAAAATGGCACGCCACCGACAGGAGCCTTAAACGTGCCGATGCCCCAGGAACCGAGGGACTCACTATAAGTCTTTCCAACAAGAAAAAAGGTACTCTATGTTTGGTGCGAAACGTAGCTTGGTCGGGGTCGATATTGGCTCCAGTGCGGTGAAAGCCGTTGAACTCAAGGCTCACAAAGGTAATTTTGAATTGGTTGCCATCGGGCACGTGCCCTTGCTTTCCGACACCATCGTGGACGGTCACATCATTGACTTAAACCACGTAAGTGATGTGATTAGCCGGATTTTCACTGATCAAGGGATCAAAACCGATCAGGTTGGAACCTCGGTTTCAGGTCATTCGGTGATTGTGAAAAAGATCTCGGTTCCGTACATGAGCGATGAAGAGTTGCAGGAGCGGATTAACTGGGAAGCTGAACAGCACATTCCATTTGATATTGCGGATGTGAATCTGGATTACGATGTCCTTGGACGCGATCCGGCCAGCGGCAGCATGGAAGTTTTACTGGTGGCTTGTAAGCGCGACAAGATTGCTCAATATACACAGGTGATTGCCGCCGCCGGGAAGAAGCCAGTCTTTATTGACGTTGATGCCTATGCGCTCCAGAACGCCTATGAGCTGAATTATCAGCCCATGCCAACCACCACGGTGGCTCTGCTCGATGTTGGCGCCAGTGTGACGAGTATCAATGTGGTTCGAGGCAATTCATCCTTGTTTACCCGAGATGTTTCAGCCGGGGGCAATCAATATACTGATTTGCTGCAAAAAGAGCTGAATTTAACCTTTGAACAGGCTGAAGCCCTTAAGCGTGGAATCCCGACTGATAACGGTGTCCAGCCAGAGGACGCCCAGCCGTTAATTGAATCAGTGACCGATATTCTGGCCATGGAAGTCCAAAAAACGCTTGATTTCTGGAAAGCCACCAGCCAAATGGGTGATTCGGTTCAAATCGACCGCATTTTGATTTCTGGCGGCAGTTCCAAAATCCGAGGGTTAACCGCCTATTTCTCGGAACGGTTTGGGATTCCGGTTGAACGATTTAACGCTTTTAACAGCATCAAGGTCAACAATAAGAAATTTGATGAGGAATACATCAAGGAGTTGGCACCGAATATGGCTATTGCCGTTGGGCTGGCTTGTCGGTGTGCTGATCTGTAGTGGGATGTTCAGCCAGACCCTGAACCGGATCAAATCAGGGGCTTTGGCGGTTGGATTCCATTCTCTTGCAATTGACTAAATCCTGGCATCTGTCAGGGGGCTTTTCATTTGGTCAACTGTTCAACCTTTCACATAGATCACCCAGCCATTCGTCGGAAGGTGGGTCAGAAAGGAGAGACGGCGGGAACGCTCCTTTGGGATAAGGAAGTTAACCCCTGTAAGTCTTATGATTAAAGTCAATTTGTTGGCAAGTGCGGTAACCGAAGCTCAGGCTGCAGCTCCTGCTCCACGGCAAGCTCAAGCAACTGGCCAAATTCTGATGATTGGGGTGGCGATTCTTGGCCTGGTCATTTTTGTTGGTGTTGACTATTACTTTGCAAAAGCAGCGGCTGATGAAGCCAAGCAGTATTTAGCCGACCAGGAAAAGCAAAAGCTCCAACTCGATGGCCAAAAGAAAGAACTGGAGCAGTATGAGCAAAAGAATAAAATTATTCAGCAGCGTCTGGCTGTGATCAAGCAACTGGCCGAAGGTGGAAACCAGGGACCAGTTAAAATCTTGAATGCTGTCAATACCAAAATGCCACCTGATGGAATCATTTTGGGCCAAATTACTCAAAAAGGCTCAAAGATTTCTATCCAAGGTGTGACAACCAATCGTGAGCGGGCAACCCAGTTTGCAAAAGATCTTGAAATTGAAGGGGGCGGGCTCTTCACCAATGTTTCTGTGATTATTGACGCACCTGGGAAACAAGATGCGACAGAAGAACAAAACATTAAGTTTACGATTGATTGTGTCTACAATCCGACGCCTCCGCCATCGGCAACAGACGGCACTGCTCCAGCAGCCGCCGCTACGCCACCAGCCAAAAAATAAGAATAATTTCTTTGGCTGGTTCCCTGTGGGTCCGGTGTGCAGTGGCACGACTGCAAATCATCAACATCAACACTGAGTTTTTGAAGGAGTCAATGTCATGGCTGAAGGTGGTGGCGGAATTGGTTTTCTGACAAATATTCCCTGGTGGGGGCAATTGCTGATTCTCCTGGTTTTGGTGCTGGGCTTAAGCTATCTGGGCGATGTTTTCTTGTGCGCAGATCTTCGACTCACTGCCGAGAAAGACCGGAAAAAAGCTGAAGATTTGAAAAAAGAGAATGAGAAAACGAAGCAGTTCATTGCTCAATATGCCCAATACAAAGCTGCCTATGAACAGGCGTTGCAAGATCTCAAGAGTTATCGTGAACGACTTCCTGAGTCGCCCTTGATCCCCAACACTGTGGAAACCATTTACTTACAAGCTGAAAAAGTCGGTTTGGTGGTGCGTGGAATTAAACCGAAGGCTGAAACGAAAAAGGATTTTTACAAGGAAGTCCCCCTGGAAGTGAAACTTGGTGGTACCTATAACAATATCGGGATCTTCTTTGATCGCCTTGAAAACTTTCCTCGAATTATGAAAATCGGGGATTTAGATATGAAGAAAGCCACACCTCAAACTGATAAATTAAGTATTGAGACCGTGTTTACCATGTCCGTGTTTTATGCTGCTGAAGCAGATGTGATGAATGTTCCTGAACCAACGGCAAAAGATACCAAAGCAAAACCAGCCCCAGCAAAAACACCATAACCTGTCATAAACGGATGTCACCTTGGATCACTTTTATAGATCTGGCCTTGTGCGTTTATGTCGAGGAGGAAAAATGCAGACAGTATTTGTTTCAAAGTATTTACAGTTGAAACCCTTTATGCTTGCGGTCACGATTCTGGTATGTGGGACAGTTGGAACTTTTGCGCAATCACCCGCATCAACATCGCCACAGGATTCCTCAAAGGGGACGTCGGTTGACAAAAAATCAAACTATCAGGCCCCGCGAAAAGACCCGTTTGGAGATCCAAACTTGTTGCGGAAAACCAAACCGGTGGAGCGTGTTCCCTACCCCCCACTCGCCGAACGTCAGCAGCAATATCGCAATGGCGCCATCAAGGGGCCGACCCCGCTGGTTCAATACCTGATGACAGAGGTTGAAGTCGTGGGGATTTACCAGACTCAAAAAACAACTGGGGCACTCCTGAAGGTGAAAGGTTCATCGAGGGTGATTGGGGCCCGGGTTGGGGACTTGTTTTTTAATGGCCCTATTCAAGCTATCCGCATCTATGATGCCAAAAAGGCTGGTGATGAGGGAGGGGCGGCACTTCTCCCTGGGCAACCCGCCGGGGAAATTGAGTGTGAAGAGGTAGTTCTGTTCGATGATGGAAACAAAGAATACAAAAAATACTCTATCACCTATACCCCGCGTCGCTAGGGGAATGGCCAAATTGGGTCAGGTTCTTGAAACATCTTGAGGTAAGCGTCAGCAAGGAGGAAACATGCTGAAAGGAAATGGTTCAAATCACTTCCAGTTGAAATCATTTGGGTTTGCGATCATCATTTTATTGTGTGGAGCGGGTGTCATTTTCGCCAAAGCACCAAAATCGAGGGTCGTGCAAGATTCCTCAAAACAGACATCGGACATCAACTCAAACTTCAAGTTTCCCCCAAGAGACCTGTTTAAAGATGAGTCGCAACTACGCAAACCCAACCCAGTTGAGCCAGTTCCGTACCCGTCACTTCCAGAGCGTCAACAACTCTATCGAACCGGTTTGGTAAAAGGACCGACGCCGCTGGTTCAATACCTGATGACCGAGGTTGATATTGTGGGCATGTATCGGACCCAAAGATCAGCCGGGGCGATGCTCAAGGTCAAGGGTGGGTCCACTGTGATTGGGGCGCGGGTCGGAGATTTATTCTTCAACGGACCAATTCAACAAATTCTTGTCTACACCGACAAAAAACAGGGCGATGAAGGCGGGCCAGCTCTTTTGCCTGGTCAGCCAGCCGGTGAAATAAAGTGCGATCAGGTGACCAGCTACAGTGATGGAACACAACAACATAAAGTGGTCACCCTGACTTATATTCCACGTCGCTCACTTTAGATAATGACACTGAATCCAGAGCAAAGGGTAATGTAAGTTCTGTGAGAACATTCTTTCCGACACATTTGAGGAGGTATTCCTATGCCTAGCTGTTACCGCGTGTGCATGGCTGTGGCGCTAGCTTTTATTGCAGGGTGGACCAACATTGCAGCAGCCGTTGTCCCCCAACAGGCGGAAGGCGATCTGGCGATGGTCACCGCCCTGAAGGTTCAACCGGCAGATGCCCAAAAAGCAAAAGTGGTTCTTGAAGGCACCGCCCATTTTGATTACACCGTGCTGCGTCCTGAATCACGACTGATCACGGTTGATCTGTACGGTGTGGATACATCAAAGCTTCAACCAACAAACCCAGGCGGAGGCCGCTTGATTGAAGCAATTCAGGTGAAATCAGTGGGGTTGCCTGGAAAAGTAGCTGCACGTGTTGAAATTCAATTGCTTCAACCCTGTGAAGTGAAGTCTCAGTTTGAACAAGCCACTCATACCCTGATCCTTGAATTAAAGCTCCAGGGGACAATGACCAGTGATGCGACCTCTGACTCGCCAGCACTGGATGCCAAGAAAGCGGTTGCGACAGCAACTGGAACAACCATCCAGGCCATTGAAACCGCTACGACCACCGATCAGTTTGAGGCTCAAATCAAAACTGATGGTCGAGTTCATTTCAAACACTTCTTACTTCACCAACCAGAGCGCTTAGTCATTGACCTTCAAGACGTTCAAAGTGCCATGCCACAACGAGTGGTAAGCATTAAGGATGATCGGGTTGAGCGTGTCCGGATTGGAAGTCCAAGTCCTGGCAATACCCGGATTGTGTTTGATTTGAGCCGGGAACATGAATATTCCGTGGTTGAAACGAATGCGGGATTAGTTGTGAAAGTGGGAACGTTGATTGCCAAAAATGAAACGAAGCCGGTTGTGAAACCAGCGGTGGCCACCGATGTGACCCGATCACGAAAGGCAGTTGATGAACCAAAGGAAACAACCCCGCTCGTGGCTTCCAACACGAAACTGACGGATGAGAAAGTAAGCCCAACTTCAAATTTAGCTGATTTGAAACCAGCGGCTTTTACTAAAGTCAACTCACCTGAACCTCCACCTGTAACTCCAGCAAAATCAGCCAGAGACAAGAAAGCTCAAGCTGGTCAATTTGGAGAACCAGGATTTGTCGGGCCACCGGTGAGCATTGACATCACCAACGTTGACTTGAGCGATATTCTCCGGTTTTTATCTGACAACTATGATGTCAATTTTGTTTTGGATAAATCAGCCACCGGGGATATCAAGGTGACTTTGAAAGTCACGGATGTTCCGTGGAATCAAGTCCTGGAAGCTATTTTGCGGTCCAATCGGTTGGGATACCAAACCGAAGGAAAATTGATTCGCATTGCGACATTGACTGCGTTTGCGGAAGAAGAAAAACAACGCACTGAACGAGCTGAAGCTGCCCGAAACAACATCCCAATGATTACTGAATACTTTAAGCTCAAATATGAGCGGGTGCTGGGTGGTCAATTGGGTGGTGGTGCTGCCGCAGGTGGTGGCGGCGGTGGTGGCGGCGCCGGTGGTGGAGTTGGACCAGGGAGCATTGGTGGAGTTGGTCTGCGACCAATTGTATCCCAGTCGTTATCCCAACGTGGTTCAATCTCAGTCAATCCACGTACCAACATGCTGATTGTCACTGACATTCCTGAACGAGTTGAAAAAATCCGTCAAATCATCGCCCGGCTTGATGTGGCTGAGCCTCAGGTTGAAATCGAGGCCCGCATTGTTCAGGCTGATCGAACCTTCCTCCGGGATCTTGGTGTTCAGTTATTTACCGGGGTCGTTGCTCGACGTGGCGGTGGGGTTGGCTTTTCAACCGCTGGCGGGCAGTCCATCGGTTTTGGCTTTGGCGGAACTACAGATGGTGGAAACGGTATTATCCAGGGGACGTTTACCCCGCGTTCGTTTTTCGGACAGGGATTATCCGGAGCTGATAGTTTGTTCATTGGCCCTCTGGCTTCAGGCGCTATTGGGAACCTGAACCCGGCGAGTTCAGTGTTGAGTTTGACGACTGGGTTAATTGGCACTGGCTTCATTTCAGCCGCATTGACCGCTGCTGAATCAAAGGGAATTGCCAAACAGATTTCGTCACCGAGAGTCACGGTTCAAAATAACTCAGAGGGCGAAATCATTTCTGGGACGTCAATTCCTTATACTGCCGCTCAAAATATTGGTGCGACCGCCATTTCAACCACAACGTTCCAGGAAGCAACGCTCGGTCTCAAAATCACTCCTCAAATTACAGTTGAGGGCAACGTGTTGTTGAGTCTTGAGTCCACAAATGACAGCGTCAATCAATCAATTACGGTCAATGGTCAACCTGCGATCAATCGGCAAAGCACAAAAACATTGGTTTTAGTGCCAGATGGGGGAACAACCATCATCGGTGGTGTCAACGTTGATCGTGAAAGTGACTCAGTGAATCGAACCCCAGGGATTTCAAGCATTCCGTTGTTGGGTAACTTGTTTAAACAACGTTCAGTTCGACGCCAAACCACGGAATTACTTTTCTTCATCACCCCACGCATTTTCCGCGGTGAAAACTTCATTACCAATGGAGTGCCACCAACCCCAGTCCCTGCACCTTCACCGGCTGGCGTTGACCAGTCAACAGTCGGAGGCCAGCCGTAATGTTTGCAGATCTTCTCAGGTCAATTATTGGGAGAGTCGAAGGAAGTCTCGGCGCATTGATCATGGGGTTGGATGGAATTGCGGTTGAGCAAGTCGAAGTTCAAAAATTGGACAAATCCGAGGCGCTCAACATGGTGGCTGCCGCGCATGCGACGCTCCTGCGAAATTCAATGCGCCTCACCTCAGACGTTGGGGTGGGGGCATTGAATGAGCTGACCGTCATGTCCACTGAAATGACCCTCGTTATGAAATTGATCAATCGAGAGTATTTTCTCTTAATTGCGATTCGGCCTGATGGAAACCTTGGAAGAGCCCGTTTTGAGCTCCGCAAAGCTCAGCTTCAAATTGCAGAAGAATTTTCAATTTGACGCCAGTCCCTTCGAAAAAACCCCCTACTTTAGGTACCTAAAGTAGGGGGTTTTTTTTGCCTGTATTCAATTTTTCCAATTGCGAAAAGCGAAATCTACTGGTGTGAGTTGGAGTCCTCAGGGTGGGAGAACGTAAGGTGATTCAAGGAGAGGGGTTTCGCTGACTATTGACCCAGTTTACAGCCTTTGATTCCTAAAAATAATCACTACTCAGGAGCAAATCTTTCGCCAGCCAAAAAATTGAGCGAAGTTCTGATTGTTGACTAATACCATTTTGGAATGAAGCCATCGTATCAGAGAACAGTTAAATTATTTGATCAAATAGAGTTAGTGGACTACTGACTACGATCTACTGACTACAAACTGGTATAAAAACAAGTATCACGGGTGTGTACAGGGAGCATCGGGTAAAATCACCACAACTTCATTTTGTTTCACCATACCCATTTTTCGAGCTGCATGCTCAATAGAGACCGGGTTGGAAGAGAGATCCTGTATGTCACGGTTGAGTTTTTGAATTTCAATTTGTTTGATGTTCAGTTGCTGTTGCACAGCCAGTTGCGAGTGGTGAGCCTGGAGGAGCTCCTGTTGAGTCCTCACCCCAACCGAAACACACAATCCGCCCAATGCCAGCAAAATCATGGTTGAGATCAACGGAAACGAAAAAACCGGTTGCGTTACCTGGCTCAGCGTAAACTGAATTGGCTTCTCGAGCGAAGTAACCGGGGAAACAGTGCGGGTAAGTTCAACGTGATTCAAAATACACCTCCAACCTGTCGCAAAAATTCGAAGGAAAAGAAAAGAAAAGTACTAGGTAATACAGTGGAGAATTACCATGGAATACAGAAGAAAGCCAAATTAAAGTTGATTAAAAACCAGAAACCCCTGGGTGATAAGAAGGAGAGGAAGGACCCTTGGTAGAGCAGAAAAGTACCATGACTTTTCTGGAAAAGGCAATACAAAATTCTAGTAATTTCTTGCAATTGAGATGTATTTACTTCATATATATGGATTTATTAAGGTAAAGGTAAGAAATTCGAGTCAGATTTAAAAACGTAATTAAAAGAGCCATAGCCGGGAATGAGTTGGAATGTGGCGTGAAAATAATTTAAATTTGTTTTGAAAAAATCAAAGAAAAAAAAGAGAAAAATAAAAAAGATTAATAGAGATAAAATTGAGCAATTCTGCACCAGATCGAGGGAATCCCTAAAACCAAAAGGATAAAAGGGAGTCGAACTTGAAAAAAAGAGTGTCTTCACTTGAAAATTAACTCAATGGCAAAGCCAAAAAACAAAACCAGAATGCAACAGGAAAAGGAAGTGGTGGAACCGATATGGAGCAATTGAATCAACCATCCCTCGAAAGAAGTACCATGTATCAAACTCTGTTAGCCGATTTTATTGAGGTCTTGCCAGATCGGCTGAAAGCCAGTGACCAATTCATTCAAGGGTTTCACCAGGCACCAGAACCACCCTCGATGATTGAGGTTTATCCTCAACAAAACCAGGGAGCGTGGATACTGGTCAAATGGCCTGAGATTCGACTGGAAGTGTTTACCTACCCGGCCAAAAACCTGGTTACTCTGGATCTGTACGCACCAAAAGAAATGGATCTTGACGCCCTCTTCAGAAAACTCGTCGGCTATTTCGAACCTTCAGTCATTCGGAAAACAATTTTGTCTCGCGGGATTTTGGATGCTTAGCCCATTCGCAGAGTGAAGCGACTTTCAAAAAATTGCTTTTCACGACTGAGAATACGCTGTTAATATCCTCTACACCTCACCTTCCAGGTACAAAATCAATTCAATCCATTTGCCATACAACCTCACGCCATGTTCTCAGATAGAGTTTGGACTGTCATTTCGACCAATTAACTGAATCCACAACCTTATCCACGCGGAGAAAACATATGCCAGGGTTTTGCGATAGCTGTGATGAGCGATCAGATCGACTTTTCGACATTACCCGTGTCCCCGAATTTGCCGAAGTCGTCCGGAGCTTAAATTACCGCACGGTATGCCAGGCTTGTTACGATGACTTGCTGGAAGAAAGCAAACAGCCAGCACCCCCAGTTGATGAAGAAGAGCGCCGGGGAGAAAAGCGACTCCCGGTTAACCTGGAGGTGCAAATTGAAGGGACCAGTCGAGAGGGAATTCCGTTCAGAGAAAAAACCATCACCGAAGATGTCAGCTTGAATGGTGCCAAAATTATTACCCACCAGGATATTGAAGCCGGCAGTGTCTTAAAATTTACGGTTGTGGACTCAGATTTCGAGACTTCCGCCATCGTTGAGGTGGTTTGGAAGTTAGGGGTTGGTAAAACCGCCGGCCTGAAATTTGTCGAACAAAATACACACTGGAAACACCTCTTACAGCGTCAGGGAATACTCTAGCGGGATTGCCCGGAAGTTTTTCAAACCAGGCCAGACCGGGTTCGTCCATCAACAAACTACCAACCAACAAAGGAACTCTATGATTAAATCGGCAGAGGTTGTTATCATCGGCGGAGGTGTTATTGGCTGTAGTATTGCTTATTACCTGACCCAGTTCGGGTGCAAGGATGTTGTTATCCTGGAACGCGAGACCTTTCAGGGAAAGCATTCGACTGGTCGGAGTGCTGGTGGAGTTCGGCAACAATTTGCCACCCCGGTCAATATCCGCATGTCGGTATTTTCAATTGATGTCTTTTCCCAATTTAAGGAGATGACCGGACAGGATCCTGAGTATCACCCCTTTGGCTATTTATTTATGGCGACGCAGCCAGAGCATATTGAATATTTGCAGGCCAATATGAAAGTACAGCAGCAGGAAGGGGTACCAGTTCAATTTGTCAGCCGGGATGATATCCGGGAAATGGTGCCACAACTCTTTACTGAGGACTTGGTGGGCGGAAGTTTTTGCCCGACAGATGGTTTTGTTGATCCATACAGTGTCATGCAGGGATTCAACCATAAAGCGCGTGAACAAGGGGCGCGAATCCTGTTGGAAACGGAAGTAACCAATATATTGACGCAATCAGGTCGGGTCACGGGTGTTGAAACCAACCATGGCACTGTCTCGACCCGCACCGTGATTAATGCTTCCGGTCCCTGGGCCCGGATCACAGCCGGATGGGTGGGGATTGACCTTCCCGTTCAACCAACTCGTCGGCAACTGGTCAATACCGAGAAATTTGACGAGCTTCCGATGGAACTCCCCATGCTGATTGACATGAGCAATGGGTGTTATATGCGCAAAGAATCAGGTGGAGTAATGATCGGTTGGGCTGATCCAGATGAGCCTCCAAGCTTTAACACTGTTTTTGATCCGGATTTTGTTGACGTGATTGTTGAAAAAGCACTCCCACGGATGCCGTGTCTCGAAAATGCCGGGATAAATCTTCGAAGGTGTTGGGGTGGCCTCTATTCTATTTCACCTGATCACCATGCGATTGTTGGCCCGGTACCAAACCTGGAAGGGTTTTACCTCTGCAACGGTTTTAGTGGGCATGGCATTATGCATTCACCAGCCATGGGCATTTCAATTGCGGAAATGGTCATGTTTGGTGAATCGAGAACCCTGAATGTGTCTGAGTTGAAGGTGGACCGATTTGAAAAAGGTGAACTGTTGCACGAAACAGCCGTGATTTAATCAGTTCGACCTGTGCGTTGCGCAACCAAAGGGAAGGTGTTTCATTTCGGGTGAAACAATTTCCCTTTTTGCCATTATAGGGTTGTTTTCACCAGCCGGCACTCCAGGATGGTTGCACCCAATGTGGAAAGTCAGTACATTTTCGATCCCAATATCTCAAACTCCCTCACCCTGAACCATCATTTTATGCCTCAAACCATTTCCATTCTGGGTTCAACTGGCTCCATTGGATGCAGTACCCTTGACGTCATTACCCATCTCTCCCCACGCTTTGAAGTGACTGCTTTGAGCGCTGGCAATAATGTTGCCGTGCTGGCCGAACAAATCAAAGCCTATCATCCACAGTTTGTTGCGGTTGGTACTGCGCAGGCGGCTGATCAATTGAGGAATCTGGTCAAAAATGATTACTCGGGTGATATTGGAATTGGGATGGAGGGCATGGTCGCCGTTGCCAGTTACCCTGGAACTGAATGTGTGATCTCGGCCACAGTTGGTGGGCGTGGGCTTTTACCAACCCTCAAGGCAATTGAACTTGGCCGGCGGGTGGGGATTGCCAATAAAGAGCCCCTTGTGATGGCTGGTGAACTGATGACCCGCGTTGCCCAGGAATCTGGGGCTGAAATCCTGCCGATTGACAGCGAGCACAATGCCTTACACCAGTGCTTGCGGGGTGAGACGAGGAGCGAAGTCAGGCGACTCATTCTCACCGCCAGTGGTGGACCCTTTCGCAAAACGCCAATTGAGGAATTTGAACGATTAACGGTTGCCCAGGCATTAAAGCACCCGACCTGGCAAATGGGACCCAAGATTACGATTGATTCGGCTACCTTGATGAATAAAGGGTTGGAAGTCATCGAGGCGCGCTGGTTGTTTGGGATTGAACCTGGTCGGGTTGAGGTGATTGTCCACCCGCAATCAACCGTGCATTCAATGGTTGAGCTTGTTGATGGATCAGTGCTTGCCCAGCTTGGAGTCACTGATATGCGGCATCCGATTCAGTATGCCCTGACATACCCGGATCGCCTGCCGGCCAACTTACCGGCTTTGGATTTGGTGGGAATTGGAAAATTAGAGTTTGAGTTGCCGGATATGAAGCGGTTTCCCTGTCTCGGACTGGCATATCAAGCACTTCAGAGAGGCGGAACCATGCCGGCTGTGCTCAATGCCGCCAATGAAATCGCGGTGGCGGCTTTTTTGGCGGAGCGGATTCCCTTTATCGCCATTCCACGGTTAATTGCTGAAGTGATGGACCGCCACCAAATTCAACCAACCTCTGATTTAGAAACAATTCTGACTGCTGACTACTGGGCAAGAACTGAAGCTGAGGGGTGGGTAACTCGTCAACTTAGTGGTTAGTGGTTAGCTCCTGGTTCTTGGTTCTTCTTCGAAAGTATTGACTTCTAAGGGAGTCGGATGGAAATATCATACCACCAGGGTTCAGGGTTCAGGGTTCAGGGTTCAGGGCCAGATACTCCACGTTGAGTGGTACCCGCCAGTTCCCCAGTCTTCATCTTGAGTGGGATCAGTCAACTCATCGCCGAAGAGTTCTGCCATGGGGAGATGGCGATTGGTGATGATGAGTTCAAGTGCCGTTTCTTCACCAAACTCGTCTCCGGCCAGGTTGTTTGATTCGGTCACTCCATCCGTGTAGAGAAAAATGATATCGCCAGGTCTCAGGAACGTTTGTTCAACCTCATAGGTGGCAAAATCAAACATGCCAAGGCAAAACCCACCGGTTGAAAGTCGCCGAACTTCACCTGAAGCATCAATCAAAAATGTATCGTTGTGCCCGGCATTAATTGAACAAAACGACCGGGTTTTCAGATCAATCACACCATAAAAAAAGGTGATGTAGTTGTAAGACGGAGATGCCTTAAAAATGGCTTTGTTCAACCGGGTCACCGTTTCGGTGAGGTCATAGTTTTGCAGCAAGGCATGGAAACTGGCCTGGAGGGTTGAGACCAGTAATGCGGCGGGTGTCCCTTTTCCCGAGACATCTGCAATCGCAATTCCAAGTTGTTGATTGTCAAATTGAATATAATCGTAATAGTCGCCTCCAACCTGCCGGCACGACATATTCACACCAATTAATTCAATTCCATCCAGGGTAGGAGCGGCATCAGGAAGAAGCCGTTGCTGAATCGTCGCGGCCACTTCCAGTTCCTTTTCAATGCGTTCCTTTTCCAGGGCTTCTTTATGCAACCGGGCGTTGTCAATGGCAATGGCCGCCTGGTTGCAAATGGCCGCCAGGAACTGCTCGTCATCATCTGTGAATTCAGCAAACCCTTCTCGTGTTTCTTTGTCTGAAACCATCAGCACGCCAATGACTCGTTGCGCGATCAGAATCGGAACGATCAACCGGTTTTGGGCTTCAGGCGAGAGGCTTTGGCTGCGTTCATTGAGAATACAACTGCATTTCCCCGTGAGCGCTACTTCAACCAGTTGCGCAGGGACATGGCGAAGATCAACCAGAGCGCCTTCCGCATAGCGATCTTCCATCCCAAAGGAGGCTGCCACCCGGAGCAAATTGGCGCCTTCCGTAAAAAACAACACCCCGCGACTGGCATCCAGCAGCATCACGGCCCGCTGGAGGATTTCACGTGAAAGCTCGGCCAAATCCAGCAGAGAACTGATGGCCAACCCAACATCATAGAGCGATTCCATTTCAAGTACTTTTCGATTGAGCTTGAAATTGGTTGCGCGGAGTTCATCAATAATCTGGTAGTTATAAATGGCGATTGACGTGTGGTGTGCAATGGTATTGAGCATCTGGAGGTCATCATCGGTATAGGGGTGTTTCCCAAATTTCTCGCTGAGGTTCAAAATACCCAATAACCGATTCCCAACAATCAGTGGTGTCCAGACATAGGCATGCAGTTTCGTCAGGGCCTCGTGATTGTGCTCGACAAAGGAACCAAACACATGATCAGCCTGTGAGAAAATCACTGGTTGTTGGTTTTCGCAAAAAGCTTTGGCGACCGCTGATGGAAAGGGAATCACTGGACAGGCTGTGTCAACTCCCCGACCGACGAGCAGTCGCAGCGTTGATGTTTCAGGTGTGTGAAGCAAAATGGCGCCCTTGGAAACAGTCAATGTGCCCAGGATCAAATGCAGCAATTCGCGGATTGTGGTTTCAAAGCTGCTCCCAGCCGTAATGGCTTCGCCAATGTCAGCCAGTGCCGTCAGGCTATACAGCATTCGCTCAACTTTTTCATCCCCTTGGTAGCTTGACATTCAATACTCATCCTTTGGAAAGGTTGCAAATCTGGGAACCCCCTGGTGGGCCAATGAGTTCAGCACTGGAACAGGAAAAGAAGTCACCCGGCTGACCTATGCTTTCAGGGCGTCTTCTTCGGTCTCATAGACTTTGGCATACTGGGTCAATCCCATAATTTTGAACGTTTTCGCGATGATCGGAGTGAGGTGGCAAAAGGCCAGTGTCCCGCCAATTTCCTGAACCTTTTCGATGACCTCGATCAGGATCGAAATCCCGATACTGTTGACAAGTTGGGTCTTTTGCAGGTTGAGGATGAAATGCCGGGTATCTTCTCCAACCAGTCGGTTAAACTCTTCAACAATTTTGTCTCCGGCGAGGTTATTGATATACCCCTCGGTATAAATGATTGCGAATTTGTCTTCCTGCCGTGTGGTAACTTTGAATACGTCTGCCATGTAAATGCCTCGTTTTTCCCAAACAATGTCTCTTATCAATGTTAAAACCTGAACAATCGGCCAGTGAGTGAACCTCAACGCGGAACTCAGGATCAGGAATGTCGTCGTTTGGACATAACAACTTTGGTGCCGTCCGGACCCGAGGTTACATCAACCCGATCCATCAGATTACTGATCAGTGTCAGTCCGTACCCGCGATATTGGAGTGGTTCAATTTTGGTATTGACGTTGGAAATACTGAACCCAATGCCATAGTCCTGAATCGTGACTTCAAGCTCATCATCCCGCATCAGAAATTTGATATAGACCATCTTGTCTTTGCTCTGGCTGTGTTCAAAAGCATTGAGAATGCCTTCGATCAGAGAAATTTTGATCTCATCAATTTTGTTGGGATCAAATTGCATAAATTCCGCAATCCGATGGGCCGTTTCAGTGGCTGCCAGTTCCATGTTGGGCAGCATCGGGATTTGAAGAAAGACTTCGTTTTCTGGCTTGTCGTGGGGCAGGTTATCCATTGAATGACACTCCACTGTAAATTCTACGCAAAGGTGATGCCTGGCCAGGTAAACCGCGCTATGGTAGCACAGTTGGGTGATGTGTAAGTTGAAGAATCCAGATTGGTGGGTCTGGGTGTTGCCGGCTGGTAACAGGGGTGTTATCACCCAAATCGAAGGTTATTTCACCGGTTCAAATGCTTTGAACTCATAGGTAATGCCAAGGGAAACGCCGCTTTGCGGGCTAAAGTCAGTCAGCCCTTTGATCGCAGCCACATCCCACTGGAACCCGCCGGCTTTGAGTTGCATCCCAAACCTGGCTTGAGATTGGCTTTCAAGCCCCGGCTTGGCTCGGCGCGGGTTGTACCGACCATTGACCTCGCCCAGCAGATTTAATCGCTCATTGACCTTGAGGATGCCGGCAACCCCATAGAGAAGAACATCTTGTTGTGCCCGGGCATCAAGGGTGTCGGCCAGGATACCCATTCCGATGTTACCAAAAGTCCGGAGCCGCCCGTTGAGAAAATTTTTGCCGACCAGCGTGGTTGCAAACAGGTTGAGAGTATTGGTGCCGATGCCGCGAGCCTGATCAGAATTTGGAAGGGTCACACCAAGTTTGAATCCGAGGCTCGGCATACGCTTCCCTTCATTTCGAAGTTTAACCTTTGTTGACAGGGTAAGGTCGCCAAAATCACTGGTTGAGGTGGCGCCAGGAGCTATGGAGAGTGGTATCGGTGATGGGCCAGCTTCACCAATATTGAGAAAGTTGCGCATCACCCCTTCAACGGAAAACGAGACGTTGGATGACAGACCTAAGTGCAACCCAGCCCACCCGGCACGAGTGAGATCCCCACGCAAGCCGGAAAGCCCAAACCGTTGATCCTGCAGGAATTCAACCCCAAGCTGAGCCCGAACATTGCCAGGGGGAATGATGTCCACGTCTTCGGTGAGCAAGGGTCGTTGCTGTGCCTGAACTCCCAGAGACATCACCAGCCAGAAACAGGCAAGCCCAAGGAGTTGAATCAGTCGGGAAACGCCCCACCGAGTCAGGTTGATCGGTTTGAGGGAGAAGAGAAGTGGGTGATGTCTCATAAAAGTTTAGCAAGTAGCGAGTAGCGAGTAGCGAGTAGCAAGATAGGGTTTAAATACTTATGGCCGACTTCGCCTGGTACTCAATCAAACGTGAGTGAAATAGTTGAACTTAAAGAAAAAACTGGTTTGACTACTCACCACTCGCCACTCGCCACTCGCTAGTTATTGGTAATCACTCGGGCGTTCTTAAAACCAAGGTCGCGTTGCAGTTCCTCAGCCACCTGATTGGCCGTCGGGAGATTGTAAAAACCAACCTTCACTGTATAAACCGGGTTTGAGGCGCCTTCGGTGGGAAGCGTGATATACGCGCTGGTAAATCCCTTTCGCCGCAAGTCGGCCACCACCTGATTTGCCTCAGTGGCATTGCTCAACACGGTTACCAGCACGGTGCATTGAGCTGTTGCCGCCGCCGTTTGGGCCAGTCGTTCTTCAGTGGTTTGTCCGGGCGTTGGTTTATCCGAGCGCGTTGATTGCACCTGAACCGCCGATTCAAATCGTGACGTTGAAAGCTTGCCGATAGCCAGACCCAGAATAAAAAACACAATACAGGTTACAATCCAGCCAAAATAAACCGAGACCGTCAGCCGCTGAAGATGGATTGGTACATCCGAAAAATGGGTAAGTTGCTTCATTGGAAAAACTTGAACAAAATGAGAGGTCACATCGCCGGGTCAACACTGAAAAGAAAGGCTACTATACGGCGGAATGGGCGTGAGTTTCAACACGAGAAACAAGTCCTGGCCAGAAGGTCAAGTTGTGAATCAATTCTGAGTTTGCAAACAAGACGGCTTTGGAGTTGCAAGAAGGAATTTTTATATGGTAGGGTGTGTGCCGAGCTTTGTCCGTCCATCATCGCCTTGAAGCTTCCCAAATTTTAGTATCAAACTGTCATTTTTTCTTCTCATTTTCTAGAGTTCAAGAACTCGTTCAGGCCGCCGTGTCATATACCCGCAACGCTGTTTCTTGAAATGCTCTCTTTTGATTTCCCCGCCAATTCATTGAGTTGGCAATGCTCCGTGAAAGAGGATAAATAACATGGATAAAGCACCTCCTCCACAGAACCTGCAAGATAGTTTTCTTAACCAGGCCCGTCGTGACCGTGTGACCGTTGCCATTTACCTGATGAGTGGTGTCAAATTAACCGGGCGGATTCGAGGATTTGATAAGTACTCCGTCATTCTTGAATCTGGCAATCAAGAACAAATGATTTTTAAACACGCTATTTCAACTGTGTCAATGCTCCGTTCATCTGGAGGGCGCCCATATGAAGGAGGGGGAAGCGAGCGTGGTGAATACCGTGAAAATGCTGGTCGTGGGCACGCTGGAGCTGCCGGGCATTCCAGTCCAGGTGACAGTGATAAAGACGAAGGATGACAAACGGCTTCTTTATCACGTTTGAAGGCATAGACGGCTGTGGGAAAACAACCCAATGGCAGTTGCTGGCTCGCTACCTTGAATCAAAAGGAATCAAGCCACTTGCAACCCGTGAACCTGGCGGGACGGCGTTAGGCGTCCGGATCCGAAAGCTCGTTTTGGAAAAAACCATACCAGATTCCACACCGGTGGTATCTGGTGAGATTTCCCCTTCTCCCAAATCCCCTTTTCCTCCAACCCCGATGGCTGAGGCCCTCCTGTATGCCGCTGACCGGGCACAGCATGTCGAGGAGATTTTGCGCCCTGCCCTCCTGGCAGGTCGCATTGTCTTGTGTGATCGCTACATTGACTCAACTGTGGCCTACCAGGGAATTGGACGCCAGCGGGACCTGGCGGTGATCCGACAACTGGTCGCGATTGCAACCCAGGGACTGAAGCCCACTTTAACGCTCTTGTTCGATTTACCGGTTGAAGAAAGCCAGCGCCGACTCCACCGATCAGCTCTCCAGGGGCCAGCCGGTCGTCTGGATCGCCTTGATTCGGAGCCATGGGATTTTCACGAACGCGTCCGGACCGGATATCTCTCGCTGGCAGCGGCGGAACCTGATCGGTTTCGAGTGCTTGACGCCTGTTGCGATATTGAAACACTTCATCAAAAAGTCATTGGTTGTTTGCCTTCTGAGGTGTTGAACCTGGGCTGAAGACTCGCAAGCTCGGGGCAATCGAAGGGACGAGGGATGAAAGAAAACCATGTCTTCAGCCCAAAGTCTTCAGCCCGATGTCTTCAGCCCGGCTTCTTCAGCCCGAAATTCTTCAGCCCGAAATTCTTCAGCCCCATGCCTGATCTTTCCTCCCCACTTGTTTTGATTGTTCCGACCGGTACTCAAATTGTGACTCGAATTGCCTGTCGGGCACTCAATTCCAGGCACGATTATCCACCAGGTGCCGTTGGGGTTATTGTTGGTGCTCCGACTGACCACACGCATTCGTACCGGGTTCGATTCCCCGATGGTCAGGAAGGCACACTGCTCCGTCATCAGTTTTCCCTGCGGAAACAATTCCAAAATCAAGGGTTAGCCTCAACTGAAACCAGTCTGGGCGAAGTTGACTGGTCTGAGTATGTCATTTTTCGATGTATTGTGGGTTCGCGGGCGTATGGCCTTGATCATGCCGATTCCGACACGGATCGCCGGGGAATTTATGTTCCTCCAGCCGATGCCCAATGGTCACTCTTTGGTGTGCCGGAACAACTGGAAAATAAAGATACGGAAGAGTGTTACTGGGAAATCAAGAAGTTTTTAATCCTGGCGCTCAAAGCCAATCCCAATGTCCTGGAATGCCTGTATTCACCCTTGATTGAGACCGCCACACCTCTGGCTGAAGAACTCCTGGCGATGCGCTCGATTTTTCTTTCCCGACTGGTTTATCAAACCTATAACGGATATGTCATGTCCCAATTTAAGAAATTGGAACAGGACCTGCGTTCACGGGGAAGCATCAAGTGGAAACACGCCATGCACCTGATTCGATTGCTGCTGTCAGGTATCACGATCTTGCGTGAAGGGTTTGTTCCAGTGCAGGTTGCTGAATTTCGGGATCAGTTGCTGGCCATTCGCAACGGTGAACTCGACTGGGCCGAAATCAATGCCTGGCGGTTAACCCTTCATCAAGAGTTTGACCGGGCTTTTGAAACGTCCGTGCTGCCCGAACGCCCTGAGTATGACCGGGCAAATGCGTTCTTGATTTTTGTCCGACGAAGTCAGGTCGTCTGAAACTGAAAAATGATGAACTCACTTAACCACATCCAACCTGAATCACTGGCTCAACTCCAATCCATCCTCACGGCTCAGCCTTTTCCTTTTTTGTTTGTGACCGTGAGTGGAGCGCATCTCTATGGATTTGCCTCCCCTGACTCGGATTTTGATATTCGGGGCACGCACATACTGCCGCTCACCGAAGCTCTGAGGCTGGAGCCAAAAAACGAAACCCTCGAACTTTCAACTGTCTATCCAAATGGGCTGGAACTGGATCTGGTCACCCATGACATTCGGAAGTTCTTTGGCATGATGCTAAAGCGGAACGGGTATGTTCTGGAGCAACTTTTTTCTCCCCTGATCTTACGGACAACACCTGAGCATGACGAACTGAAACTCATTGCCCGTCAGTGTCTTACCCGCCACCACAGCCACCATTATCTAGGGTTTGCAGCGACCCAATGGAAGTTGTTTGAAAAGGAAACCCCGTTACGGGTAAAACCGCTCCTGTATGTGTATCGGGTTTTATTAACTGGGATTCACCTGATGGAAAGCGGAGAGATCGAAGCCAATCTGATGCAACTGAATGATATCTATGGGTTGCCGTATCTGGCTGAGTTGATTGCCCGCAAACAAGCCGGCCCGGAAAAAGGAACCCTGGCCGATGCTGACGTGGAGTTCCATCGGCGTGAGTTCAATCGGCTGGTTCAAACCCTGGAAGCCGCCCAGCAATCGTCCCATCTGCCTGAACGCCCAGGTCCTTCAGCCCAGGCAGCGTTGGATGACTTACTGGTCCGGGTCCGGCTTCAATCTCAGGTTTAGTCCAAAACAGATCGCCAGGCTTCTTCAGTTGAAGGATTCGAAAGAGGTTAAAGTAGTGATGCGAGTGAAGAGTTGAAAAAATGAGCGGTTTTGAGTCCAGGAACTGGCCAGATGGGAAAAAGGTGGGGAAGGACCAGATTCCCAGGGCTTGAAGATTCACCCTGGGCTCCGAGCCGGCACCTGCTTCGCAGGGTGAGAACCAGGTGGTTGGTTTTCCTTATTCTGGTGTTGATTGTTTTGCCGCCTCCCGTGATCAGGGGAGCACACGTGTCTTTCTCTGCGAGAAATCAGCCATGCGATGTCCACACTGCCAAGCTGACTTTCCATCGGGTCTTACGGTTTGCCCCAAGGATGGGCACATGCTGATGGAACCCAGCAACGAGTCGTTTACCGGGTTTGTGTTTGACGGCAAGTATGAACTGTTGCACCAGCTTGGCAGTGGTGGCATGGGGGTGGTGTATCTGGCACAGCAATGTTCCACGGGGAAACAGGTCGCGGTCAAAATCCGCCATCAGGAGTCAAAAGCCGAACTTGACCGGTTTCAACGCGAAGCACAGGCGGCATCCCTGATGAATCACCCCCATTCGGTGACCATTCTGGATTATGGCATCACGGCAGATGGGATTTACTACATCGCGATGGAATTGCTCCAAGGGCCAAGTTTGAGTGAGGAACTGGCCGCCAAAGGTTTTTTTTCATTTGACCGAACGCTTGAGTTCATGCGGCCTGTCGCCCAGGCTCTGAGCGCGGCGCATGCCCTGGGATTGATTCACCGGGACTTAAAACCCTCGAATGTTCTCTTGCACCGGCCATCCCCTGGGATTGAAATCGTCAAAGTGGTTGATTTTGGGATGGCCAAAATGGATCAGCTTGATCAATCCAGCGCACAACTGACTGGAACCGGGTGGGTTTTGGGAACCCCCGAGTATATGTCTCCGGAACAATGCCTGGGCCACACGGTTGATGCTCGAACCGACATCTACAGTTTTGGCGTGATGTTGTTTGAGTTGCTCACTGGACAATTGCCGTTTCGCGACACGACCATTTCAAATATTCTGCTCAAACAGATCTCAGAGCACCCGCCGTATCTGCGAAAATTCCGTCCTGAACTACCTGCGTCGCTTGAATCCTTTATCCTCCGCCTGCTCAGTAAATTACCCTCCAGCCGACCTGGAACGCTGTCTGATGTGCTTGCCGAACTTGAGGGGATTTGGAAAAGATGGCATCAGGAAGCCCAATCCCACACCCAAAGCGACGCCGGCTCTGAAGGTATGGCCGCAGGAGCAGGGCCAACTCCACCGGGTCCATCGGTTGCTTCTCTTTCATCAACCAATGCCCCAACCCTGGTGGCGACCCTGCTGGATGTGCCAACCGCCTGGGAACTCGATGAACGTGAGACGCTCAGTGGGTGTTACCTGCGCACCGCCTTTATTCGCCGCTTTGAAGACTGGCTACTGAAGACTTCGCCGGTGCCTCCGGAAACACCGCTCGGGTGTTTGCTGGTATTGGAGCTGGTGGGATGGGAAGCCTGGCGAACAACCGCCCAGATTGAAGAGGTTGAGCAGGCACTGCGGGATACCGGACAGATTCTGACCCGAGTTTTTGGCGGCGCCGCATTGCTTGGGCGCTATAGTGAATCCCGATGGCTGGTGGCCTTGCCCTGGCCTGAATCTCCCAATCTCAATGCCAAATCACGGATCGAAAACTTTACCCATCGATCAGTGCTTGAGTTTCACCGAACGGTGCAGCGCAATCCTTTGCTGGGAATGGCGGCCCGGCTGGTTGTCTCCGCCGGCGGCGTTTTGTTTCGACGCGGTGAACAGGCACAACCCCTGATCACAATTGCTCTGGAGCGCCTGCAACGGGCTCGAAAAAAAGAGCGGGGCACCGTGATTTTGGAAAATGAACCAACGGTGTTGCCGGCTGGAAAAGCACTGGAGGCCACATTTCTTAAGTCGCTCCGCACCGGCCCGCTCCCTCAATTAGAGCTTTCCACCGAGACAGAATTCGTCGGTCTGTTAAAAGAGCATCGTTTTGTTGGCCGAAGTACGGTGATTGAACGGTTGCGGAGTGCTTTTTACCAAAACCTCCGGGATACGGCATATCCAGCCTGGATACTTGGAGATCCAGGCAGCGGGAAATCCTATTTATTGGAGCAGTTGGGCGATCAACTTGCGCTCAAGGATGTGTTTATCCGACAGGTGAGGTTTACCCAGGCTGAGCCAGATGATGGATTGTCAATTTTTTACGAAGCCCTGCGTGATCTGCTCAAACGGCTGGTTGAGGAAGATCCTGACAGCCTGCCCGCCACATTTGGTACTTTAACCGACCGGGTCCGGGAAGATTTTCTGGATCAAGAGGCTGTTTCACAGGTGATCCTCAACGCTTCAGGTCGCGACCTTCCATTACTGGCTGAAACACAGAAAATCGAGCAATTTGAGTATTTTACCAGGGTGTTTGGGTTGATTGCGCGGTGTCGTCCGGTGATTTTGTGCGTGGATGATGTGCACTGTGCTCAACCGACCGGACTGGAGTTTGTGTCCTACCTGTTGCGCCGAACTGGTTCGGAACGGTTTTTTCTGATCCTCACCCTCTGCCGCCCTGAGATTGAACGGGACGGGAGTCTGGTCAAAGCCTGGTTTCGTCAGATTCAACGCGCCTTTCCTGGCGAATCAATCAGTCTGGCTGATTTTACACTCCATGATGTGCGCCGATTGGTTGAGTCAATGGTCTGGCCGTCACAAGTTTGTGAAGAAGCTATTTGCCGGTTAATGCTTGAAACCAAAGGCAATCCCCGATATGTGAAAGAGCTGGTAACCTTGCTCCACGAAGAGAACCGGCTTGTGTATCAAGCCGACTGCTGGAGACTTTCCTCAGGTACTGATGTTTTGCCAGTGCCGGCCTGTGTGCTTCGGGATGCAGAGGCTCTGGTTGCCCAGATGGATCCAGAGGCCCAGGATGTGTTGTCCATGGCTGCTTTTATTCACGAACGATTTGCCTTTGATGTGCTTCGTGAACTGACCCAACTTCCTGAAGGAACACTACTGGAAATTCTGGAAAAAGCCATGGATCGGCAGATACTGGTGGAAGATGAAGAAGTTCAAGATGGCTATCGTTTTTCCAATCCAGTGGTGGGTCGGATTCTGGCTGGACGACTTGATCAGGAGGACCGCAAAGACCTTCATCGGCGGGTCTGTAAACTGATTGAACCTTATGCCTCAGGCCAGGCAGCCTGGGCGTTTCCGCTGGCCGAACATTCCCTGAAAGCCGGCCAATGGGACGCGGCATTTGAAACCGCACTGCGTGCTGGAAGGGCGATTTTGCGGAAACCGCATGCCCTGGCGGTTTTATGGTCCAACCAAAGCTATCGAACGGGCCAAATTGCCTTGCATCATCTTGAGCCAGCCTCAACCAGGACGTTGTCTCCGGGCACTTCATCCCAGGAAACCATCCAGACTTATATCCGCTTTCATCTTGAATATGCTGGTGTTCTGCAAACGCTGGGCATTTTTGAGGCGGCCACCAACCAGATTGCCGAGGCCGAGGCTCTGGCTGACACCGTGGGCAGTTCGTACGTCCTGGCACTGGTGGCTTTGGGGCGGGGGAGGTTGTATGAAGATCAGGGGAATCTGCGTCTGGCACTGGATTCAGGCTACCAGGGACTGGCCCGATTTATTCAACAGGAGGATTTAGCAGGAATCCTGATGAGTTTGCTGCTGGTGGCAGGTATTCACACGCGACTGGCTCACTACGCCCGAGCTTTGGAGCAATGTCAACAGGCGTTGCGGCGAGCCCAGGAGCAATCAAACACAAACGCCGAAGCAATGGCGCTCTGCGGAATGGGAATGACCCTTCACCATCAGGGTTGTTATGGCGAGGCGCTCAAACGAGGACACCAGGCGCTTGAACTCAGTCAGCGTGAACGCGGTCAGCGCGAATGGGTTGCCGCGCGGCAGGCACGCACCTTACTGGGTCACCTGTATCTGGACATGGGGATTTGGACCACGGCGAGAGAATTTCTCCAAACCGCGCTGACCAGTGCCCAATGCGGCGGATATCGGTTGAGTGAAATGCACCTGCTGGCTTTGATGGGGCGACTCCACTTTGAACTGGCGGTGCAGCAGGCACATGGGAAAACCCAGGTGAATCCGATCACAATGAGCCCTGAGGTCGCCGCGGAATTAGCGACCGCGACCGAATACCTTGATCAAGCCTATCGCCTGGCGGTTCATCTGAATCACCCTGAAACCCAGGCCCGCACGATGCTGACTCGTGGATATATTTTGGCCTTTAAAGGCAAGCTGGGTCTGGCATTGGATATTGCCCAGCAGGTGATTTCCTTGATTCGTGAAATGGAACGTCCGGCTCTGGAAGTCCAGGCTTATATTGCACTTGGAAATATTCGATTTCGATTGGGACAATTTGCGGTTGGAATGTATGACCGGGCACTCACGCTGGCTCGTGAGATTGGTCATCAACGGTTGATGTGGCAGGCACTGAGAGGTTTGGCTGATATTGCCCGGTCAGGCGGAGATTTACAGCAGGAAAAAGCCTATTTGCTTCAAGCCAGTGAAATCCTGGTTCAGCTTCAGGCTGGACTTCCAGAAGAATTACATCAGTCGGCTTTTGCACGGGAGCGCAATATTTTACAGCAGGTCGTGCCAATGTAGGGTTCAGGGTTCAGGGTTCAGGGTTCAGGGTTCAGGGTTCAGGGTTCAGGGTTCAGGGTTCAGGGTTCAGGGTTCAGGGTTCAGGGTTCAGGGTTTTCGAACCCGAACCGGAAATCATCATCAATTTTGCAATCCGTAAACGACCTGTCTTAATTCAACCACCACTTCGCGGCGAAACCCCTGACAGGTAACAAGGTTACAAAATGGCAAAGCAAAGTAAAAGAATGACAAAGTGACAAGAGATTTTTTCATCCCTCAGGCTGCATCCCTTCGAAGAACCCGGAACCCGGAACCCGGAACCCGGAACCCGGAACCCGGAACCCGGAACCCGGAACCCGGAACCCGGAACCCGGAACCCGGAACCCGGAACCCGGCACCCCGTTACTTCTTGCCTGGGAATGTCCGGGACGTAGCGGATCAAGCGCGACGATTGAGCGTTTCCCGATGGTTTCTTTGAGATCTTCAACTCTCCGATTATAGTCTTTTTTAGCTTTCTCAAGTTCTTCAACCCGGCGCTGACGGGCCCCTGGCTGAAGATCCTGCAACGTGCGGCGAAGGGCTTCTTCATCCAGTTGAAGCTGTTCAGCCAGTTTCTCGAGCTGATCGTTGGCTGGTTTAAATTCACGCTCAAGAATTTCGGTTTGTTGCCGGAACTCAATGATATTTTCACCAAACTCCAGTGAATTCACAAAAGCGATTTTGGCTTCGGCTTGAGCGGCAGGTTGTTGAGCCTGTGCCTGCGGAGCACCAAACCCAAGGCTGATAGCCAGGGCAAAAACACACAAAGAAAAACGGAATTTCGACATACTACTTCTTCCAGGGTTAGGGGTTAGCGGATGGGGAAGGGGGGAAGTGAACCTGTGTCGGCGTGGTCACTGAATCCAACCCCAAACCTCTCAATCCGTTGAATTTTTAGAAGGTCCGTCCGACGGTAAACCGGACAGTGAATTTTTGCTCGATGGCCAGCAAGCGTGGATCTGGCGCACTTGGGTTGAAGACCCGAGCGTTGGGGTTGTATGCAAAGATAAGCCGGAATGGCACCTGGAGCACCGGCACCTGAACCCGAACTTCAGCTCCCAGTGAAGATCGGAAGTTTCGTCTCAGGCCACCCAGTTCATTGCTCAGCAGGACTTCGCTTCGTGTCACCTGATCACCTGAAATTAAGATCGTTCGGAACCCTTCTGGCAGAGCGCCCGGCGGCGTTTCAGGTGTCCGGGAGTCATTGATTTCCTTCTGAGTTGCGAGTAAACCTCGAGGATTCAAGACTTCGCCAAACGGCGTCAAGGTGGTGGGCAGGGCATTGGAAACCAGATTCTGGTTGTTGAGTTGGCGCAAGTTAAACACTGTTCCGGCATCGGCAAACATTGCCACCGCGACTGGACCCGCAATTGGAATGCGGTATTCAAGGTTGAGCAGCAGGTTGGTGTCGCCCCCAACCTGAGTAAACCGTGGAAAGTTACCTGGATCCTCAAGCAAGTCATCTGTAAAAGTAAATTGTTTGATGACAGATGAGTCAACCCCGCGGATGGTCTGGCCTTCCTTCAGGATCTTCAGCGTTCGGCCAGTCAGCACGTCAATCACTTTCACATTGGTGGTGGTTCGGTAATTCCGGACCTGAGCCACCGGTGAAATTGACCGGATGTTATAGCCACGGATCGTGTTTTCACCTCCCAGGAAGAAGCGGCTGAAAATTGGAATCCCTCCGACAAATGAGAGTGAGTTACTGTCAAATACTTTTCCAAATCCACTCACGTGTTGAGCCAGAATACGCATTCCAAACACGGCTGGCTGGTCTTTGCCCTGAGCCAGGAAGTTCGTGGATTTAAAGTACTTGTATTCAATCAGTGGGGAGATTGTCTTCACGTCGCCGCCCAGACCGCTAAAGCTCAAAGCCAGCGAGAGGCTGGTGCCACGGGTTGGATCAAGCGAGCTATTGAGCGTGTTATAGACAAATGACGGACTGATTGTGCTCGACGTAATCCCTGGCTGTTCGTAGGTAACCAGCAGGTTGTTGTCCGGGTTGTCGTCGCGGTTGACTGGAGGATCAATGACTTTGGTGGAGCTGAACGAGTAGGAAACACCAACCCGTGAGAAACGGGCAAACCGCGAAAAGCGCCGGGTCAGGACCGAAAGCGGAGCGCTCAGTGAAAGTGAAGCCCCAGTGGTTGACTGGGTAAAGAGCGTTTCACCACTAAGTCCAAACAGGTTGTTTCCGGCATTGACAAGCTGACCTGACGACGCGATGCCATTCACAAAATTCAACCGGCTGCTAAAGAAGGAAACTCCCAACCCAATTGGTTTTCCAAAGAGATAGGGTTCGCTATATGACAGCACGACGTTGCGCTGCCGGTTCCCGGCCTGGATGTCAACCGTCACCGACTGGCCATACCCAAACAGGTTGTTGGTTGAATAGGTGATCCCGATAAACGAACCGCCAATCCCCGAGACACCGCCGGTAAACTGGATTTGCTGGCGGCCTTTTTCTTTGACGCGGAGGTTGATGTCCACTTCTTTATTGCGTTCGTCCGTCTGAATCTGGGCATCTTCCTTTTTGATTTCTTCAAAGAATCCGAGCTGGTTCAGGCGCAAAAGACTGTATTCCCACAATTCCTGGTTATAGGGTGTGCCTTCGTCAACCAGGAGTTCACGCCGCAGTACCGTGTCACGGGTGACCGAGTTGCCCAGGAACTCGATGCGTCGAATCGTAAACACTGAGCCTTCAGTCACGTTGAGGGTGAAGTCCACCACGCCTTCCGTGGCATCTGGCGCCACCGGTTTAAAGTCCTGACTCAGAGAGGTTTCCGCCTGGATATACCCCTGGCTGCCATAGGCTTTTTTCAGGCGTTCATACACCCCTTCGCGGATCGTTTTGCCACTGGCAATATCACCTTTTTTCATGCCTGAAACGGCCAGTACCTGCTCTGGGGTAAAGATGGTCGAACCTTCAACCGACAGGTCACCAAACCGATAGAGAATGCCTTCATCAATCGGGATCGTGATTTTCAACGCGCGGCTGGGTTTGCCAAAGAAAATCCAGCGACTGCGGACCATTCCGGCTTCTTCGACCTTGGCTTCTCCGATCACTGGTCGCAAATAGCCCCGATCCAGCAAAAACTGACGCACCAGGAGCATATCATTTTCAAATTTGCCCGGATCATAGACGTCTTTGCTGGTGAAAATCGTGATCAAACTGGACTGCTTGGTCAGTTTCATCGCGCCTTTCAACTGGCGGTCTGAAAACACCTTGTTGCCTTCAAAATCAATTTTGGTCACCCGGACACGGGGACCTTCGTCCACGTTGAAGACAATGACCACGGTTGTGGCTGAAATATCTTCGACATCGGCCTTCACGCTGGCTTCAGGTCGGCCTTTTTCGCTCAGCATGCGTTGCAGTTCTTCTTCGGCACGTCGAACCTTGACCGGATCAAACTGGGAATCTTTGGTCAGGGAAATGCCTTTTTCGCGATATCGGGTGAGCACATCGCTCAACTGAACCGATTTGAGTCCTTCATATTGAATATCACGAATGATAGGCCGCTCGCGCAGAACAAACACGATGATGACGCCACCGCGAAAGCCTTCTTCGACCGTCACGCGACTTTCAAATTCATCAAAGAAACCCTCAGACACAATGGCCTGATAGTCGCGTTCAACCTGATCGCGATTGTAGATATCGCCAGGCTTGGTTGAGACCCGCAACCGGATTGTATCCGTTGGAATTCGACGATTCCCACGAAATTCCACGTCTTCAACGATACGTTGTTGAGCGGATTCATCTTGTGGGGTAGAAAGGGTTGAGGAAAAGTGGGAGACTGCGGCTTGAACCTGGAGTGGAGTGACGACTCCCAGTGAAAGAAGTGCCAAGAAAAACCAGCGTATGCGCATAAAAATAGAGCTGTGTGCCATTTGATCTTGTGCTGCCGTTGCAGTAAACGTTCCTGAGCTGATTGCCACCGTGAGAGGTGCGGCCAGCAAAAAATGATCAGGATGAAAGTGCTGTTTGATGATGATGGTGGATCTTTGGAATCAAGCCCACCTTTATGATTTCGGGTTGTTGAGCGAACAAAGACGCCAGAGTTTACCCAAATGCTGCTGACAATCAAGGGCAAGATGGTTTCAAGCGAACTCCCCGCTCGAAAAGAAAAAAGAAAAAGGAAAAAGGAAAAAGGAAAAACACCGAAAAAACCGTAATCGGGAATCCGCTGCGGAGCTTCAAGTTACTGAAAATGAATTCTTTTAACAAGACTGACCGTTGGACAACGACCCGAGCCGCGCCAAATTGATCAGAGAAAATACTGCATTTTCAGAAAATTTGCTTGATGTTGTCCCCTTGCGATTGAGAATTTCCGATTGTGCACTTCTGTTCAGGTTCACCTAGCTGACGAGTGCTGTTTTTTCCTGTTTTTTCTTTTTCCTTTTTCCTTTTTCCTTATTGAGCAAATGCTTGAGTGGTTAGTGGTTAGGAATCAATACCTTCCAAGAACCAGGTACGTTCTTAATGTGTCACCAGCGCGCCGCCGGGTTCTTCGACCGGGACTGGCCGGAATTGGATTTCGCCGCCTTCGAGCAAAACCGAAATGTGAGTGCCGGTTTCAAATCTGCCTTGAATCACCGATTCAGACAGGGGGTCTTCAATGTAGCGCTGAATTGCCCGACGTAAGGGGCGGGCACCGTAAGATCGTTCCGCCGCCGTGCGAGTGACAATCCATTTGGCGGCTTCGGATGCCAGTGACAGGCTCAGGTGTCGCCGCACCAGGGTGTGGTTCAGTTGATTGACCAGCAGATGCACAATCTGTTCCAGATCGTCTTCCGACAACGGTTCAAAGATGATGATTTCATCCAAACGATTGATGAATTCGGGGTTAAAGGTGTGCCGGACTTCGCTCATCACGGCATCTTCGATTCGGGTTTGCTCGGCACCAGCGGATGGCTGGAAGCCTAAACTGCCGCGTTTTTGGATAAAACGGGCGCCGATGTTGGAGGTCATGATGATAATGACGTTTTTAAAGTCAATCGTGTTGCCCAGGCTGTCAGATAATTGTCCGTCTTCGAACACCTGGAGCAGGATATTGAAAATGTCGGGATGCGCTTTCTCGATTTCATCAAAGAGCAACACTGAATAAGGATTGCGTTTGACGCGTTCGGTTAATTGACCGCCTTCCTCGTGGCCAACGTAGCCTGGAGGTGAGCCAATCAGCTTTGACACCGAATGTTTTTCCATAAATTCCGACATATCAAAGCGGATCATGGCGCGTTCGCTGCCAAACAAAAATTCAGCCAGCGAGCGGGCCACTTCAGTTTTCCCCACACCGGTTGGCCCGAGGAACAAAAAGCTTCCAACGGGGCGATTCGGATTTTTTAATCCAGCGCGCGAACGCCGAATGGCGCGCGCGAGGGCGGAGATGGCCTGATCCTGACTGACAATGCGTTTGTGCAATTCGCCTTCGAGCCGCATCAGCTTTTCCATTTCCTCTTCTTTAATGGAATTCATCGGGATGCCGGTCCAGCGCGAAATCACGCTTTCAATATCTTCCTTATCAACCAGCGCCACGCTTTGATCCCACATTTTTAGTTCGGCATCCAGGTTGGCGGTGGCGCTGGGCCCGGAACCTGGCCGGCGGAACGCACGTGAACTGACCAGGTGTGAAACCCGAAGCTTCACCTGTGATCCGGCTTCATCAATGATATCAATGGCTTTATCGGGGAGGAACCGGTCGGGGATATACCGATTTGATTGAAAGACCGCCGTTTCGATGGCGTCCTGGGTGTAGGTGACGTGGTGGAACTCTTCGTACTTTTCCTTGATGCCTTCCAGAATCCGAATTGCCTCATCTTCAGATGGTGCCGGAACTTTCACGGCCTGAAAGCGGCGTTCCAGCGAGCGGTCTTTTTCGATGGATTTGCGAAATTCGGCGGGTGTTGTGGCGCCAATGCACTGAATTTCACCGCGGGAAAGAGCTGGTTTTAAGATATTGGCGGCATCGAGCGAACCTTCCGCCGAACCGGCACCCACCAGCGTGTGCAACTCATCAATAAAAATGATGTACTGGGGGTTTTCGACCAGTTCCCGCATAATCGTTTTCAGTCGTTCTTCAAACTGTCCGCGATATTTGGTGCCAGCGACCACCAGACTCAAATCCAGCGCCAGAATTTGTTTATCAGCCAGAAAATGCGGTACTTCGCCGCTGACGATACGCTGAGCCAATCCTTCGACAATGGCGGTTTTGCCAACCCCCGGTTCACCAATCAGGACTGGATTGTTTTTGGTGCGACGGCACAAAATCTGAATCACTCGTTCGACTTCGTTGGTGCGCCCAATCAGCGGATCCAGATTTCCCTGGCGGGCGGACTCGGTCAAATCCCGGCTGAATTCAGCCAGATGGGGTGTTTCTTTCTTTTGGGTGGCATGCCGGTCAGATCCTGAAGTCCGGGAGAGTTCGTCGCGGATGGCATTGAGGCGTAGTCCCCGCTCATACAAAATTCGGGCGGCAACGCTGTTTTCTTCTCGCAGCAGCCCCAAAAGCAGGTGCTCAGTGCCAATATGACGATGGGAAAGCCGTTCCGATTCTTCAGCCGCAAAGGTCAAAACCCGTTTCGCTTCAGGGGAAAGCGGTAAATCAACGGTCGGAGAGGTACGTTCGCGGGGAATGGTCCGCGATTCAATATCGCGGCGGATGGATTCAATCGAAATTTGTGCGCGCACCAGGAAGCGGTTGGTTAAGCCTTTATCTTCGCGCATGAGACCGAGCAGGATATGTTCGGCATCAATGGCAGGCGCCCCGAACTGACTCGCCTCGTAACGAGCGAAAAAAATAACGCGACGGGCTTTTTCAGTGTATCTCTCAAACATTCTTTATTCCTTATTGTCTGCTAGGGTACCAAGTTGCCTCTGGCGGCTCTGTAGTGTTGGCTGGTAGGGGTCTTTGAAGAGCGGGAATTCATCAGCAACTTCAGCAAGATGAAAAATTATAACGACAGGCTGGCAAAAGGCAAAAGGGAATTATCCAAAATCTGGCAGGTTGCGTACGGTGGCCAGGAGAGTTCAGGGTTGCGGGTTGCGGAGTTGCGGGGTTGAATAAAGTTAAAAATCTTTATAAGTCAAAGAGTTATATGGATTTGAACCTGGTGACGGGATAACTGGATCGAAAATGCCTCAATGATGAAGCGGTATCAGGCCAGCCGGCCATGTTCAAAATGCAACTGCCGGGTACACCCCTGGGCAAGCGTTGGATTGTGGGTGACGATCACGGACGTCAGATTTCGTTCCTGGTGGAGTTGTCGCAGCAGATCCTGAATGCTTTCGCCGGTGCGTTCGTCCAGGTTCCCAGTTGGTTCATCAGCCAGCAATACCTTTGGATTATTTGCCAGGGCCCGCACGAGTGCCACGCGCTGGCTTTCACCCCCTGAAAGTTCTGATGGACGATGATGGGCACGTGCCTTGAGCCCAACCCGGTCGAGTAATTCGGCTGCCCGGCGGGCACTTTCTTTGAGTGAAAGCCCGGCAATTAACATCGGCATTTGAATATTTTCCTGAGCCGAAAATTCCGGGAGCAAATGATGAAACTGGAAGACAAACCCAATGTTTTGATTGCGAAACCGATGCAGCGCTCCGGCTGATAATTCCCAGATCGAGGTGCCGTCAATTTCCACCCGGCCCCCAGTTGGACGGTCAAGCCCTCCCAAAATATGGAGCAAGGTTGATTTTCCCACCCCAGACGGCCCGGTAATTGCCAGCGATTCTCCAGGGGCGACTCCCAGCGACAGATCCTCAAAAATGTGAAGTGATTCTGTTCGCGTGGCATACACGCGTTTGATCCCCGTCGCTTTCAAAACGAAGGGGGCGGTTTGTGTCTGGATCGGTGGTTGAGCAGGGAAGTGGACTTCATTCATCAGGGTTGCCTCTTTTAGGTTGAAGAATAAATTTTTGTTAAATTTTGAATGGAAATAAGGAATAATTTTTCTATTATTTCCTAAATTATGTAGAACGTATTGATTCAATCTTGATTACTGAACCGGAAAAACCCTGGTTGTTGACTGGATGAAATAATTTAAAATGTTGATAAAATAGGGATTAAGAAAAAATCAAAATTCTGGATTTAATGGATCGGGTAATATCTTGTGTTTTTATTATTTCAATTTCTTGGATTTTATCAGAAATTAATTCTTGTTATTACACTATTTTCTTTTTCAATAATCGTGGTAAACATGAAGGGCCAGCCGACGAATGAACCAAACGACCAATTCATTCAAACTTCATGACGAAACTGAAAAGGAACAATCTGTGTATGAACTGGAAACAATCTCGATCCCATACGAGGCAGATTCTTTCGGTGGCGTGCCTTCTGCTGGCCGGTATTCTGGTGGTTTCACACCTGGTAGGCCAAACAAATGCAGCCGGCAGTTCCCGAAAATATGCCTGGGCAGCTCCTGCTTCACACATTCCAACCCTCACCCCGTTTGTTCAGGAAGCTGAACTACCCCCCTGTGCGCAAACACAACAATTTGCGAATCCAACCGGTGTACCGGCCACCATTCCGGATGGAGATACTGGATGTATTTCGCAGGTCATTACCTCAACCATCACGATCAGTGGGGCTGGAACGTACCTGCACGATCTTAATCTGCAAACCTTTATTCGGCATCCATTTTGTAGCGACCTGCACATAACGTTGACCTCCCCGCAGGGAACAACCGCCACGGTCACAAGTGAAAATGCGGGTGGCGGTCCACGCGCCAATGTGTTTAACGGAACAATTTGGGATGATCAGACCGATCCGGGTGGGCAGGTTCCATACACAAATAACAATAATTTAGTAACCGACCGGCTGTATGTAACCAATGTTGTGGCGCCGCAATTGGTACCAGAGGAAGGATTTTCGGTGTTTCGAGGTGAAAATCCAAATGGTGTCTGGACTCTGACCATTGGCGATGAATTTACCGGGCCGCCGTTGGATGGATTGGGCACCCTGGATAACTGGTCGCTGGATCTCACAAGCCTGGCCGCCGCCCCGATGGAAACCACAAGCGGCGTTTTTGCCAACACCACTCCGGTGGTAATCCCAGTTCCCCCGGTGACGGGACCAAATGTGGTTACTTCAACGATCAATGCCACCGGGGTGGCTGGGTTCCTCAGTGATGTGGTTTTGACTACGGATCTCTCGCACACCCGCTGCCAGGACCTGGACATTACCCTGACATCGCCAACGGGAACTGTGGTGACCATTACCACTGACAATGCCGGAAGCGCCCAAAACGTGTGGGGCAGTGTTCCTCTTTCAGGATCAGCCAGGCAAACCGTTTGGAGTTCGACCGCTGATAATCGAGCTGCCAACGAACCGGATGGAAGTGGCAACTGCGCCGGGTTTCAGGAAGGTGAGCTGGTGTGTACGCTGGCGGGCACCCGCTGTGACGAACTTCCCTTCCGCTCATTTCGAACGGGCAGCGGTTTTTTCACCTTTGTCTACTATAACAATGGAACCGTGGTTGATCACCGGTATGTGACCAACCAGCTCGCCGCGACGCTGACACCTGAAGAATCATTTGGGGTGTTTGATGGTGAAGATCCGAACGGTACCTGGACACTCACCATCAGTGACGACAATCGCACCAGTGGTGGTACGCTCAACAACTGGTCGCTCCAATTTATCACGCGTGACACGGCTACCTTCAATGGGTGTATTGAGTTGCCTGTTTTATATGTGGCGGATACCGTCAACCATCGGATTCAGACCTTTGACGGAGCTGTCTGGGCACGCATTGGGCAAGCCGGCCCAGGTTCGCTGAGCGGTCAGTTCCGTAGCCCCGAAGCCATTACCGCCAGTGTGGATGGTCAGACCATCTATGTCGCCGATACCGGAAACAACCGGATTCAGGTCTCGACCGATGCCGGAGTCACCTGGGCGGTCATTGCCACGCTGGGGTCAGCTCCTAACCAGGTACGGTCTCCATCAGGTGTTGCTTTGGACACTCAAGGTAATCTCTTTATTGGGGATACCGGAAACAACCGGGTGGTTCGGTATACCGGCGGTGATCCCTTGCAGGCTACGATTTTGGCCTCCTCTGGATCAGGTCCAGGGCAGGTCCGAACGCCGCATGGGCTCGTGGTTGATCCAAATTTCCGGCTTTTTGTGGCTGATCTTGGCAACAAACGGATCTTGAGACTCGACGAAGCCAACCTTGAAACTTTAGTCAATCAGGCGGTCACAGTGGCTACGTCTGGTGCCGCATCAACTCAGGTAAACGCTCCTCAGGGAGTCGGCACCGATAATCTGGGCAATCTCTATGTGGCAGATACCGGAAATAGCCGATTGCTCGTGTTTCCAGGTGGAATACCAGGTCCAGCCACGGTTTTGGCAACCCAGGGCGGTGCCCTGGGGCAGGTGCGATCACTTGAAGGCGTGACCGTGACGGCCTTCTTAATGGGCGATTTGGCTGGTGGATCATCACTCATCGTCGGCGACACGCTCAATCATCGGGTTCAAGGACGACTTCTGGCTGGCGGCGCCTGGCAACTGGTCGGAGTGCCCAACAACGCGGGTTCGTTGATCGGCCAGTTCCGCAATCTGAGCAAGATTCGATGACGGCAGGTGACAAGGTGACAAGGTGACAAGGTGACAGAATGACAAGGTGACAAGGTGACAGAATGACAAGGTGACAAGGTGACAGGATGACTAAGGTGACAAAGTGACAATGTGACAGGATATTTGGGCACGCTGTCACCTTGTCACCAGGTCATTCTGTCACCAGGTCATTCTGGTCACCCTGTCACCTTGTCATTCTGTCACCTTGTCACATTGTCACCCTGTCACATTGTCACATTGTCACCCTGTCACCCTATCACATTGTCATCCTGTCACATTGTCACCAAGTCATTCTGTCACTTTGTCAGTTTTCACCCCTGTCGAATCCCTTCAACCGGATCCAGCCTGGACGCCTGCCAGGCTGGATACAACGTGGCAAAAAAGCTAATCCCCATGGCAATCAGAAGGACCAGCAGGGTATCACTGATTGAAAACCGAAATGGCACGTAGGAAATCGAGTAGGTTCGCGGGTCAAGCTGAATCAACCGATAGGTATCACCCACAATGGCCGTCACTGCGCCAATGACTCCTCCCACGAGAGTGCCCACCGCCCCAATTACCACTCCTTGAATCATAAAAATAGCCAGAATATCGCCCGATGTAGCCCCCATGGCGGTCAAAATCGCGATATCCCGTTTTTTTTCAACCACCAGCATAATCAAGGTGGTGACAATGTTGAGTGCCGCCACCAGGATGATCAGGCTGATACCGACAGCAAAGCCAAGCCGCTGCAAGTTGAGCGCCGCAAAGGCTGGCTGGTTGAGTTCCTGCCAGTCGTTGGTGACAAATTCAGGTCCGGCAAGGGTTTGGACGGCGGCGGCGACTTCTTTGACCTGATAAATGTCATCCAGCATGATCTGGATGACCCGGGCGCTTTGGGCTTCTCCGGTGAGTTCCTGCGCGGTTTCGAGCGCAATATATCCCCAGGCTGAGTCATATTCATACAGTCCAGACTCAAACAGACCGACCACTTTGAGGGTGAACGAACGGGGCAAAATTCCGACCGGCGTCAGGTCGCCTTTATCTCCCGGCGTGACAATTTGGAGGACTTCACCAATCCGCACATTCAGGTCTTCCGCCAGTTGTTTTCCAAGGATCACGCCTGGAAATTCACTGCCGTCCGGATATTGAGTCCGACGCAGGTGTTGAATGTTTCCACCTGGGAGGAGTGTCTGATACAACTCAATCCCCTGGACGGATCCAGTCAGGTCAACCGATTTCAAAATTCCCATGGCTGGATGTTGGGGGCCTGAAAGCAGCACGGTGTGATAGCTTGTGGCGGCGGCTGATTTGATGTGTCGAACCTGACCGATTTTCTCAATCAATGCGGCAGGGTTTTCAATCGGGAGGTCGGCTTTTCGCAGGAGGTTCAAATGGGACGTGCCACCCAGGATTTTGGTGCGTAGTTCGTGCTCCATCCCGCTTTGGAATGCCAGCACGCTCACCAACGCCCATACTCCAACCGTGATACCCAGGGCGGCAATGGCACTGATGATTGAGAGAACTTTTTGACTTCGTCGGGCGCGCAAATACCGCCAGGCAATAAAGAGTTGATATGGCATTGAATAGGACGGGTTTGTTCGTTGGGTTGAGTACTTGTGGAAGATTCCAGGGCGATTTGAACCCTGAAACCCACGAAGAGAATCAAACAGGTACAAAAATCGAGCTTGCGGAAAACCTGTAACCGGGTCTCTAAAATCAGAATTTCCAACAAATTAACAGTTTGTTCCTTAGAATCCGGGCACAGCATAGCCCAGGACATCCGTCAGAGCCAAGCGCTCTTGAAGTCACATCGTCCCAAAATCAGGTGGTTTCGGTCAAAGAGGAGGAGATGGCGTGTCAGTTTACCTTGGTCTTCGGTTTCGACTCATTGTGTTAATGACCACGTTGCTGGTGGTAACCGTTGGGGTTTTATATGAGCTGAATCGGCGGTCGGAAGAGCAAATCCGCCGCCAGGTCGCTGAGCAAATCAAAGAACTGACGGCGGCGGTGGATGTCGGCTTAAAAAGTATCAGTGACGTCAATTACCTGGAAGTTATTCGCCAGCGCGATCTTCCGGCTGAGCAATATAAACGCATTAAACACATCATGATCACTGATTCAACTGGCACCGTCACTGATGCTGCCAACCGCAACGAACGTGGGTTAAAAATTCTGCTTCCGGCCCCAGGGAGTTCGCTGGTGGTGTCTGGAGATCCACTTGAGTCCGACCCGGAACAGGCCACAATCCATCAAAAAGAAGAGGCCAAACAAACCATTTTTATTCCGTTTCGGGCGGCTGGCGTTGATGGGCAACCCGAGATCAATTATGTGGTTGTGGTGATGTCTTCATTGCGTCTGGATGAAACCCTGGCTGAAACATCACGCAGTCGCTTGCTCGCCACCATTGTCGTTTTGTTGCTTGGATTGCTGACCTCGGTTGGGCTGGTCTGGCGCTTTACCAGTCCGCTTGGGCAATTGATCAAAGCGGTTCAGCGGGTCGCCGATGGCGATCTGCAATTTCACATTGGGTTGCGACGCAAAGACGAAGTGGGACAACTGGCCGCCAGTTTTGACCAGATGATTGACCAGTTGCGCGGGAAACAGGAACTGGAAGAACGGTTAAACCAGGCTGAACGGGCCGCCGTGATTGGCCGGCTGGCTTCAGGTATTGCGCATGAGATTCGCAACCCATTGAATTTTATCAATCTGACAATTGATCACGTCCGCACCAAATTTCCGCCGCCTGAGGCAACAGGCCGGGCCCTGTTTGATCGGCTGTTGATTTCGGTCAAGGAAGAAATTGCCCGGTTGAATTCGCTGGTCAACAATGTTTTGCGCTTTGGCCGCCCGGCCCGGCTGACCAGAAAATCAATTTTTCTTCGCTCAATTGTTGAGAGTGTGTTTCAGGTGGTTCAGACTCAGGCTCAGGAACAGGGGGTTGAGCTGAAAATTGATGACCAAACAGATGGGCAACCGATTGAAGTTGATGCTGAATTGATCAACTCCTGTCTTTCCAATCTGGCGATCAATGGGATTCAGGCGATGCCGGAGGGCGGCCTGCTCACCGTCAAACTGCACTGTGAGCCGGATGGGCAGGTGATTACGGTGACGGATAGCGGCGTTGGGATTCCCCCCGACAAGCTTGACCAGATATTTGAGCCTTACTACTCTACAAAGGAGACCGGCATTGGGCTTGGTCTGGCGGTCACCCGGAAATTGATCGAAGAGCACAATGGTTCAATTTCGGTTGGGAGCACCATTGGGGTCGGGACCACCTTTGTGATTCGTCTTCCCTTCAACGTCCTGGAACATTCCACCTCTTCAACTGGGGCTTAACACTGGCTGGTGTGGTGTCGTGAACGAACAAAGGAGCACTTGTGACACATAACAAAATCCTGATTGTTGATGATGAAAAACGTCAGCGCGAAATCCTGGAATTGATTCTGACTTCAGAAGGATACCGTGCCAGCACTGCCGCCAGCGGTGAGGCTGCGGTTCGAATGGTCAAAAATGAGCATTATGATCTGGTGCTGACCGATCTGAAGATGGGCGGCATGAGTGGGCTTGAGCTACTGAAAAACCTGTCGCAGCTTGATTCTTCGATTATTGTCATTTTGATGACGGCCCATGGCTCGATTGATTCAGCCAAGGAAGCCATTCGTCATGGTGCCTTTGACTACCTTGAAAAACCGCTTGATCAGGTTCGCTTGCTGGGAGTGATTTCACAGGCCCTGGGGCGACTCAACACGCTGGATGGCGAAATTATTGGTCAAAGCGAGCAGATGGAGCGCTTGAAAAAGTTGATTCTCAAGGTGGCGGCATCTGATGAGACTGTATTGATCCGTGGGGAATCAGGCACGGGGAAAGAGCTGATTGCCAAGGCGTTGCACAAAAACAGTCCTCGTACGGGGCAAACCTTCCAGGCGGTCAACTGCGCGGCAATCAACGAAAATCTGCTCGAATCCGAACTGTTTGGCCATGAAAAAGGGTCGTTTACCGGGGCGTATGCGGAAAAGAAGGGCTTGTTTGAAATGGCCGACAAGGGCACGCTCTTTCTGGACGAAATCGGCGAACTCAACGTGAACTTACAGGCTAAACTTCTGCGGGCGTTGCAGGAAGGCGAGATCCAACGCGTGGGTGCCACCAAAACTATCAAGATTGACGTGCGTGTGGTCACGGCCACCAATCGTGATTTGGAAGCCATGGTCAAGGACGGGAAGTTTCGCGAGGATTTGTATTACCGGTTAAACGTGATTCCGATTGAGGTGCCGCCGTTGCGGTCGCGCCGGGGGGATATTCTGGTGCTGGCTGAATATTTCCTGAAAAAGCAGATTCGTGGAAGCCAGCCGGCCTTTAAATTTTCACCCGAAGCCCTGCGATTGCTCCAAAATTACACCTGGCCGGGCAATGTGCGACAGCTTGAATCAGCCATCAAACGTGCGGTGTTGTTGTGCGAAAGCGACCGGATTGAAGTTGAAGATTTGCCGCTCGAAATCCGACAGGCAACCGACCGCTCAGTTGAATTTCACTTTAAATTGCCGCCGGAAGGCATTTCGTTTGAAGAAGTTGAACGCTCATTGATTATTCAGGCCATGGATCAAACGGACTGGAATATCACTCGCGCCGCCAGGTTGCTCGGACTGACCTTCCGGACGCTCCAGTATCGGTTGGAAAAATTCAACCTCAAGCGCCCTGGTCGCGGCGATGAGGAAGAAGAATGAAACTGTCAAAGAGCGTGCGTCAGCCGTATCCTTCCTTTTTCCCAAATGTTCCCCGACGGGATTGTATCTTGACTGAGGATGAATGGCTGGTTGGAATGGAATTGAGTTTGAAACGGGGACTTTTTTCCGGCTGTATTTTCTTTTTGAGAGCGTGATAACTCGCTGTGCAGGTTAGGTATAGTCGAGTCAGAATGGGTTTGCTCCCGATCCTTTCGGCCAGGACTGGACAAAAACAACCCAAGCTCTTGTTGTCTTTGCCCTTCCCACACACAAGAAAATGGTCTAGTATCGAATTTGTCAATCCGCTGGCTGACCATTCCAGTCAGATCCCCGACGATTGAGCCCACCCTCAGACCGTTGGGAGTTTTCCAAGGCAGCGCTGCCCATTGGTTCTTGGCCCGCACGATTCCCAGGTCTTATTTCAGCGGAAATCCGCCCACCGACTTGTATGATTGGCACCTATCTTCTCCATTATAAAATACTCAAAAAACTTGGCGAGGGTGGCCAGGGTGAAGTTTACCAGGCCGAAGACACCCGCCTCCGCCGGACTGTCGCGATCAAGATTCTCCCACCTGAGCTCGTCGCCGACGAAAAATCGCGCAAACGGTTTTTACGAGAAGCCCAGCTTGCCTCCGCACTTGATCACCCCAACATCTGCACCGTCTACGAAATCAATGAAGACAAAAACCTGCACTTTATTGTGATGCAATACCTGGAAGGGAAGCGTCTCAAGCAAATGGTCCGCGGACGACCGTTAGAACTTGAGAGTGTTCTTTCGATTGCCATTCAACTGGCCGATGCCCTGGCGGCAGCCCACGAACGAGGGGTGATTCACCGGGATGTCAAAGCCACCAACGTGATTGTCAATGATCGCGGGCAGGCAAAAATTCTCGATTTCGGATTGGCGAAGGCAACCACCACCGATATCGGTGACCAGTCAGTGATGGAATTGACCCAGGCCGGGGTGCCATTTGGCACCGCCGGGTATATGTCGCCTGAACAGGCTCGTGGCGGTACGATTGATCAGCGCTCAGATGTGTTTTCGCTTGGGGTATTGATTTATGAAATGGTGACCGGAAAATTGCCATTTCAAGGGAAGAGCAGCGTTGAAATTATGCATGCCGTGATGCACGAAGCGGCACCGCCCCTGGCTCAAACCAACCCCAATCTGCCAGATCGGTTGCAGGTGATTCTGGATAAATCCATGGCCAAGACCGCATCGGGCCGCTATCAGCATATGCGGGATTTCCAGGCGGATTTGAAACAATTGATGCGTAGCGTCCAGTCGCAATCGGGTGGAATGGTTGATGAATCAATTATGCCCCCCATTGCCCCACGCCATGAAAAGCCCGGCTGGCTCAAAAATGGGATGGTTGGTCGGTTACTCAATCGCTTGATGTCGCCTGGAGAGCAACCACCGCCGCGCCCGTCTTCTTCGCGCGAACGTGATTCTCTTGGCACCGGAACCCAACCTGGATCACCCCGTCCCGATCCTTCCGCCACCGTTGCGCCTGGACCGACGCCACGGGAAAAAGACTCGCTTGAGCCGTCACAGGAACAACGCCAGGCACGTAGCCTGCGTGATTCGATGCCCAGTACCTGGAAGAACAATGAAAAGCGGGCCATCGCGATTCTGCCGTTCAAAAACCTGAGTGGTGATCCAGAATCGGATTTTTATAGTTTCTCACTGGCTGACAGTTTAATTACCGAACTGGCTGCGCTGAAATCACTGGTGGTGAGACCTTCCAGCTTCATTGCCAAGTTTCAAGGACGCGAAATTGATGCACAGCAGGTTGGGGCTGAACTCAAAGTTGATGCCGTGTTGATCAGCGGCTACCTCAAAGCCGGAAACCGGTTTCGGGTAACACCACAATTGATTGATATCAACACCGGCGAAATCTTGTGGAGCGATAAGATTGACCTGGATGCGGCTGACATTATGACCTTGCAGGACACCATTTCCCGCAAGATCGTGGATGAACTCCGGGTTCGCATCACCGAGACCGAACAGGTTCGGATTGCCACTCCTGCAACCAATAATTCCGAGGCGTATGAATATTACCTCCGTGGCCGAAATCAACTGAACCGGTTTATGCAAACCATGATGAAAGATGATTTCTCATCCGCGATTGGAATGTTTGAAAATGCGCTGCGGTTGGACCCGAATTTTGCCCTCGCTCATTCCGGCATTGGATTGTGCTATGTCCAGTATGTGTTGAAAGGAATTGGCGGTTCCGTCCATTTTGAACGCGCCGAAGCGCGATTCCGGGAAGCCATGAAACTGGATGACTCGTTAATCGAGCCTCAATCCAACATGGTGTATATCCACCTGCTGAAAAATGAAAAGAACGAGGCGCGGGCCCAGGTCAAGCGCGTGCTTTCAGTGGCTCCAAACGATGCCAATGTCCATAGCATTGCAGGGTATCTGTATCGGTGGGATGGACTTTATAAGCAAGCACTCCAGCAGTATGATACCTGTATCAAACTGAATCCAACGGACTTAGTCCCAGCGGCATACAACCGTGCCCGAATCTTGATGTATCAGGGACGGTACGAAGATGCCATGAATGAGCTGGAAAGCGCTCTGTTTTATGAACCAGATCATCCCTTCACCTTGATGGTGCTTGGCCAGGTGCAGTATTACCAGGGCCAATGGGAAGAAGCCTCCACCACCTTAAAAAATGTGCTCGACCGAAACCCGGACTTGCATGCCTTTCGTCCAATTTATGGTCTGTGCCACGTGGCAACCGGTCATCCTGAAAAGGCGCTGGCTATCATCAATGATGCCGTTCGGGACACGGCCAGTGCCGACGGAGATGCTGCGTACTGGTTAGCCACTGTCTATGCGGCCCTGAAACGGGAAAGCGAAGCCTTACAGTGGCTGCGCAAAGCAATTACTCTGGGAAATGAGAATTATCCCTGGTTTTGCAACAATCCGGATTGGAAGGACTTTCAGGATAATCAGAAGTTCAAGGACATTTTAGAACCTCTGCGAGTTCAATGGCTTGACCTGTGCCGCCATTACGGCAACCCCTGATTGAATGAAGAAGTGGTTAGTGATTAGTGGTTAGCGGCTAGTTTTTGGTACTTGGTTGAAAGCATTAGATTTCTAACCACTAACCACTAACCACTAACCACTAACCACCAACCACCAACCACCAACCACCAACCACTAACCACTAACCACTAACCACTAACCACTGGATGGTTTCTTCATTCTTCATTCTTCATTCTTCATTCTTCATTCTTATGTCTGTTGCAGATCTCTTTATTGAATCAACGATCAATCGGTTTCAAAATGAATATCTTCCGCGGTTAAAACGGGCCGTGGAAGTCCTTCCCGCCGAAGATTTGTGGTGGCGACCACATTCCAACACGACGAGCGTTGGGAATTTACTCTGCCATTTGGAAGGGAATGTCCGGCAATGGATTTTGTCGGGAATTGGCGGGCAGGCAGATTTTCGCAATCGAGCGCTTGAGTTTTCACGCCTTGAAGGGGGAACGGCTGAAGATCTGTTGTCAGCACTCGAAACAACCGTGAACGCCGCCTGCGATGTCATTAAAAACCTGGATGACGCGGGGTTGTCGGCGACCTATGCCATTCAAGGGCGTTCTCCCTCGGGTGTCGAAGCCGTTTACCACGTCCTGGAGCACTTTGGCTGGCACGTTGGGCAGATTGTCTGGGTTGCCAAGTTCCGAGCCGGTGAACAACACCAACTGGCGTTTTATAAAAATGCGGAGCTCAATACCAGCCGGAATGGGTGAAAATCCATTGGGCTGAAGACTCGCAAGCTCGGGGCTGAAGAAAGCGGGTTCAAAGCAGAATTCCCAATGTCTTCAGCCCGACTTCTTCAGCCCCAAGCCGCAAGCCGCAAGCCCAATGTCTTCAGCCCCAAAATCAAAGCCCCACCTGAAACTTCTCATCAGGTGGGGCTTTTTCATTTTCTGACATCAAACGAATGGGCGCAACGTGCGATACCAATTTGCAATAGGGTTCTCGTATTAGCAAACAGTTAAGTGATTCAATCAAATAAACTGAGTGAACTACTGACTACTGACTACTAACTCCAAACTGGTATTATTCGAGTGCTTTGCTTCGGGTAGGACCAAGCGACTTTTCTGAGGATGGCATTTCCGGTGAGCCATAGGTTGCAGGGCCTTCGGATTGAAGTCCCATCTGCCGTTTATAGGCTGACAGGGTTTCCTGGGCCTGAATGTTATAGGCTTCACGTTCAATTTCAGCCATTTGGGCGTCAACTCCGGTGCCAGAGAGTTCCATTTTGGCGTCTGCCGCTGCCGAGCGACGCTGAATCTTATCGCGCATTTCATCAAAGGTGCCGGCGTTGTCACCGACGGAAAAACTGGCCATGGTGGCGGCAAGTTGTTCCTGCATGCGGGCGCGCTTGCTCTCGCTGATGAGTTGCATGGCTTCGGCTTGCTTTTTCTTCATTTCAAGCAGGTAATTATCGCGGAACTTGACGGCCTGCTGTGAAGCTTTGCGAGCGGTGGCGAGTTGCTCTTTCACCCGAACCAGAGAATTTTGTTTGTCCTGCATTGACGCGATATAGGTGGTGGCGATGTCATCACGCCCCATTTTGATCGCAGCCTTGATTTTGGCATCCAGTTCAGTGACTTCGCGCTCAAGATTGCTGTTTTCGCGCTCCAGCATTTTTTCAGTTGCCATGACCTGCGCGACGCTTTCATTCATCTGGGGAATCTTGTCACGCATGTCGCGAATGACTTGATTGAGAATCAATTCCGGATCTTCAGCGCTATCAATAATGCCACCGAAAACAGAGCGAAACAGCCGTTTGAGCCTTTCCCACATAATTGAGTTCCTCCCACTCGCAAGTCTGTCAGATTGAAGTTGTTGTGACGATCTGAACGATCTGTGGCGCAGTGTACCACACTTCAATCCTGGATTGAAAAACGGAAATTGCACCAGATGAAATTGTCTTGGGCGATGAAGCAGAAAGAAACTGCTCAACCAGGTTCTCACCAAGATGATGTGAGCGCGGTCCACTACGCTCACATCTGGTGGAAAGGTTCAAAAAACTGGATGAGCGAGGCTGGTTGGAGTGTGGATTAGCTTTCACTTGGTCGGAGTGTCCAGGGGAGTGACGGGCCTCCATTGACCTGAGCCGCAACTTCAAGCATTTGACTGACACCATATACCACCGAGAGCATGGGGTCTGGGGCCAGTTGAACCGGCAACCTGGTTTCACGTGCAATCAGGTCAGAAAGCCCACTTAACTTGGCACCTCCGCCGGTGAGCACAATGCCTTGTTCGGTCAAATCGGCTGCAACCTCGGGCGGCACCTTATCAAGTGCTTTGCGAACGGCACTGACAATCTGGTTGACCACCGGGGTAATCGCGCCACGAATTTCACTATCGGTCAATTTCACTGTTCGGGGCAGGCCGTCAGTGATGCTTCGCCCACAGACTTCGATTGTGCGTGGTGCTGACAACGGCATGGCCGAACCAATTTTGATTTTGACCTGTTCAGCAGTCGGCTCACCAATCAACAACAGATGCTGGTGACGAACGTGCTGCATAATGGCCGTGTCAATCTGAGCCCCGCCCATCCGCAAGGTCTGTGCCAGGACAATATCCGAGAGGCTGATTACGGCAATGTCAGTGACCCCGCCGCCAGTGTCAACCACCATTCGGCCCATTGGCTCCGCCACGGCCAGTCCAGCTCCGATGGCCGCCGCCAGTGGTTCTGAGACCAGTTGCACGCTGGAACATCCAGCTCGCATCGCGGCGTGAACAATGGCTCGGCTTTCAACCGGAGTGGCGTCACTGGTGACCCCAATCAGGGCGCGAACACCGCTGATGCCAGTATTGTTTTTTCGGACTTTGCGCAGGAAATCAGTCAGCATCAACTCGGTTGCCGTTAAATTAGCCACCACACCGTCTTTGAGCGGTTGAATTGTGCGCAGCAAATGCGGTGTCCGAGCCAACATGGCCCGGGCCGATTTGCCGGTGGCTTCAACTTTGCCGGTGACTTCGTGAAGGGTGATAACGGAAGGCTCGTTGAGTACTAATCCCTGACCACGTGCAAAAATCAGAGTATTGGTGGTTCCCAAATCAATGGCGAGATCCAGACCAAACCACGGGAGAAACTTTTGAAACATAGCAGAATATAAGGACGAAGAAATCGAGAAATGCGCCCCACGCTGCTTCAGTCAAATCCAACAGGTACTCAAGACGTCAAGCGGTTGCGTTACCTTGTATCTGAAGCACTAAGCGTGTGAGCTTGGTATAAGATGAAGGGCGAATGTAGCAGAAAAATTTCATTGCTGGAAGTCTCTTTCCGGGTCCAAGAAGTTGGAGCGGGCGGCTGAAGCGTATTCGTTGACCCAGGATCTCTTTATTTTTCAATTGCATGGGCTCAGGGATTAAAAGTAAAAAATAGATGGGCAAAGCTGCCGAAGCAGGTCAAAAAAGCCATACTTTTGACGCATAGTGTTACAAAACTGTGATTTTGCGAGGCAAAGATGCCGGTTGGCCTTCTCTTTTTTCGGGTCCTTGGAGTAGGATGTGCCCGCTTTTCCAGTGTAATTTTCTAATACACATCATCCTCAAAATCTTTGCACTTGTTTTCAAGGAGTCCTTATGTCTGGAGAACTTGTTTCATACCGCACTCAGAACGGCGTCGCAATTCTGGAAATGAATGATCCGCCGGCCAATACCTACACTTATGAAATGAACCGCGAACTTGACGAAGCCATTCTCAGGGCCCGGTTTGATGATGACGTTCACGTCATTGTGCTGCGCGGAGCTGGCGAGAAATTTTTCTCAGCCGGTGCCAACATCAAAATGCTGTCTGAAGTGACACCACAGTTTAAATACTACTTTTGTCTGCATGCCAACGAAACACTCAACCGGCTGGAGCAGACTCCCAAGCTGGTGATTGCGGCACTCAACGGTCACACCGTTGGTGGTGGGTTGGAAATTGCCATGGCGGCTGATTTGCGCATTGCCAAACGTGGCGGCGGCAAAGTTGGTCTTCCCGAAGTCACGCTTGGGGTATTGCCCGGAACTGGCGGCACCCAGCGGCTGGCACGTTTGATTGGCAAGTCACGGTCAATTGAGTTGATGATTACCGGTCGTCTGCTCGACTTTGAAGAAGCGAAGGAAATCGGTCTGGTCAATGAGATTTTCGATGCTGAAAACTTCTTTGAGAAGGTCCTCGAATATGCCGGTCAGTTTGTGCCACCCAACAAAGCCAGCAAAGCCGTCGGACGCATTAAACGTTCAGTTCAATCCGGAGCCGAAGTTCCATTTGAGTCCGGGCTGACCCTGGAACGCGAACTGCAGCAGCAGCTTTTCCAAAGCGAAGACGCCAAAGAAGGGCTCAACGCTTATGTGAACAAGCGCACCCCGAAATTCAGTGGCAAATAAGATCAGTCAGTAGTCAGTAGTCAGTAGTCAATAGTTTGCTAAGTCCAGATTTTTAAATGGTTTACTGTTGGCAGACAGAATATGATTTCAAACTGATGGGCTGTGGCTTTGTTGCTGGTCGTGTTTAAACTGAAAAACCCCGTTGAGATATTTTCTCAGCGGGGTTTTTTATTGGGGATTCTCAGTTTTGGGTGTGAGGACCTGAGGTTTTCTCTCTTCAGTTGCCGAACGCTCCAACGCGCTAGCCAGCATGGTCAACATTCGTGTGATTGCATTCCATTCTTGAGTGGTCAACTCTGGGAACTTTTCTTGAACTTCCGGGGGAATATCCAAACCCTCAATCATATTTGCGATGTCACTAATCAGAATGTTTTTTTGCTTCAGTTTTAATCCATATAACTGGCTTGGGCCATAGGGTTGATCTGTAACCAGGCCATATTCAATTTGGGCAGCACAGTTCAGGTTACATTCTGTTTCAGATCCAAATTCGAGGAATGCACGCATGAGTTTTTCATTGCGTTGATTGGCGGATGTCTTCAAATCTTGTGCTGTCGCAACTTCAAAAAGCTCTTTGAGAAATCCGTTTTCAAATATTTTTTCCACCCTGTTGTTTTCCTCCAGGTTCCCCCAAACTCATTCGGGCAACGTTTTTAATCAGTTGATGTGGGTTTTTGAAGAGCTGACCCTGCCACCAGGAATCGGTTTTTAAACGCGGTATGTCGTTCTTGTGCTATGGCCATAATTTCTTGAAATTCAGGTTCCCGGCGGATGTTTTCAAGCAACGGATCATTGGTGAAGTAGGGGTAACAGAAAAAACCTCCCTCAACTGTTCGGCGCAACAGACGCAGGGCAGTGGGGTTATCACCGAGGACCGCAAACGCCTGGGCGACTTTGTACACGGCCTCAGCGTCACTGACATCGCGTTCCTGCACTTTGCGGGCTGTCTTGCGAATTAACTCCAACCCTGGTTGTGGTTGATTGGCAATCGCGTAACTCAAGGCTTTCCCAACCTGGGTTTGCAGCATATTCGGGTCTTTTTCATATGCCTGATCAAAGTATCGAGCCGCCTCGCCCCATCGTTGTTGATAGTAATTTCCTAACCCAAAGTAAAATAGAATAAAGGCTGAATCTTCTCGCTGAGGCAGACTGTTTATAAACGCATCATATTGACCAGCATACAGATAGCTATTGAATGCCGAGTTGGTCAACTTTACATTTGGGTCAAGTTTGCGTGCTTTCTGGCATTCGGTGATGGATTCTGGCAAGACACCTGCAAACCGGTACGCATAGCCAAGTTCCCAGTGCGCTTCGGCCAGATTTGAGTTGGTGGCCATCACTTCCTGTAAGAGCGGCACCGCTTTTTCAACTTGATTGGTGTCGGTAAATGAATTCGCCATAAAGATCCGGGCTTCGATTTGGTGTGGGTTGATGGACAGCGCCTTTTCATAAGCTCTGATGGCTTTGGCGTAATCTTCGCGGCCACCAAACAGCTTCGAGGCACTCCCGTTTAACGCGCGCCCAAGATGTGCCCAGGCGAGCGCGTAGTTCGGATCAATTTCAATGGATTTCTCAAACATCCTGGCAGCCGTTGAATAATCATTGGTGACGTACAGGTTGACGCCTTTGAGAAAGTATTCATACGCCTTTGGATCCCGTGGAATTTCACTGGCCAGTCGTTCTGATTCGCCAGGTGTCAATTGGAGTCTCAGTTCTGAAATAAGCTGCTGGGCCACCAGGTCCTGGACCGTGAGCAATCGCTCATATTTGACGTCAATCGTGTCCTGCCACAGGTTGGTATTGCTTGTCACATCAACCAGTTGCACCGTAATCCGCAAATCCTTTCCATCACACAGAAAGCTGCCGGTTAAGAGCGTATCTACGTTGAGTTCACGGGCAATTTGGTGTGGGTCAATGACCTGGTTGCGGTACTTTTCGACGTAGGAAGATGGCCGAACAACCAGGTTTTGCACATAGCCCAGTTTGGTAATGACCGCATCGGCCAGCGAGAATCCAAGAAAATCGGTTGCCGGGTCTGGTTTGAGATTCCGGAACGGCAAAATGGCCAGACTCCGGGTTGGAGCCGCAACTTTCGGTGGCTGATTGGTCGAAACCGGATTGACTTGGGTTGGTAGAAAGCTCCAAATGAGAGTTGCCAGAAGCAGCATCGAAAGTATTCCGACAATCATTCGCTGGCGCTGATTTTGATCCTCCAATTGCCCGGTTCGGGTCAGGTGACCGCCGCCTGGATCCGTAATCTCTGGCAATACCTGTTTTTGCGTCGGCGGTGCTGCCTCGGGAACCAGGGTCGTGTCGTGTTCGCCAAATAGCACAATGGTATCGAGCGGATCTTTCACCTCGACGGTTTTGAGTTCGAGGGCCTGAACAAGGTCATCGCTGAAATCACGAGCCCGCTGATATCGTCGTTTGGGGTCATAGGCCAGGGCCTTTAGAATCACCAGATCAATCGCATTTGGAAGATCAGAAACAATTTGTGACGGTTGGGTGAGAATGCTATCCCGTTGTAATTTATAGAGTTGAACCGCTGATTGAGCCGCAAACGGGCGCTTCCCCGTCAGGAGTTCATAGGTAATCACGCCAAGGGTGTAATTATCACTCACCGCTGAAACCGGTTCACCCTTGAGTTGCTCAGGCGACATATAGGCAATGGTCCCAACCAGCATCGAACTGGCCGAGGTATCAACCGAAAGCTCTGAGTTCTCAACCCGCGCGATTCCAAAGTCAATGATTTTGATTTGCTCCTCGCCGTCATCCATCGTCTGGAGCATAATGTTTTCGGGTTTCAGATCCCGATGATAGATTCCTTTTTCGTGAACCGCTGTCAGGGCTCTGGCCATTTGTTGAACCAGGTTTTTGACTCGCTCGGGTCCAATCCCACCTTCTTTAATAATTGATCGAAGTGATTTCCCTTCAACAAATTGCATTGCCAAATATGGTTTCCCATCCGGCATTTCACCGGCATCGAGCACACCCACAATGCCTGGATGGTCAACGCGGGCCAACGCCTCAATTTCCTGACTGAACTTGGTGAGGGCCCATTCATTTTTGACAGACTCTTCGAGCAGGACTTTCAATACCACTGGTTTTGACAGCAAATGTTTATCCCGTGCCAGGTACACCACACCTAACCCGCCACGCCCAAGCTCCTTTTCAACCAGATACCGGTCATTGACTAATTCACCAAGGTATTGATCTGGTAAGGGAGCTGGTTGCCTGGTACTGGCAGGGACAAGGGTATTGGATCGAGGTGTACTTTCCTGACGGTTTTCTTCTGTGGACATATCACCCAAATGCCGAATGGTTAAAAGGGAGTTAACCCCAGGATCCATTTTCCGTGATTCCAGTTCGGTTTGGCAATCTATTCCATTGAAAAGTGGCACGTCCTCAATTGTAGACAACGATGGATCAGTTGTATTCATAGGGCAGTCTTCTAAAGTTACCTGCACGTCAAGCGATTTGGGATTGAGTTGACTCTTCCGAATCAAAACAAAATTTGGATGTTTGAACCCAATCACCGAAACTCAATCGTTCTCACTTTCCTTCCGAGAGGAACACCACTGCATTTGGTGTGCCGAAGGGTTTTGAAGGTAAGATGAATTACTTGTAATGTGTTGATTTAAAAGTTACTTACCTCTGGTCGAAAAATCCAGTGACTGCTTTTTCGATTCGTATTGACTCAAATTGTGCCGGATAAGCGAGAACCTGCCACCTTTTTGTGACAACCCGACCTGTCACACCGAAAACGAATCAATTTTTCCAATCACAAAACCTATGACTGAAATTCTTCTCACCATCGAATCCACAATCGCGACGATCACTTTGAACCGCCCGGAGAAATTCAATGCCCTGGCTGGCGACATGCGCGAGCAGTTACTCAAGGCAATCCAAACCGTCCGAGATGATGAGGCGACACGAGTTCTGATCATTACTGGCGCCGGGAAAGCCTTTTGCGCTGGCGGTGATGTCCAGGCCATGTACCAAACCCAGCAGCGGAATGAAGTAGACCGCCTTTCAAACTGGCTGGAACTGGGCGGGGAAATTGTGCAATCGCTGCGTAACCTTCCAAAACCAGTGATTGCGGCCATCAACGGTGTGGCGGCTGGAGCTGGCTGCAATTTAGCGCTGGCCTGTGATTTACGGTTTGCTTCGGAAAAAGCCAGTTTGAGTCAGGCATTTGTCCGACTTGGGTTGCATCCTGATTGGGGCGGGAGCTTTTTCCTGCCGCAACTCATCGGAACAGCCCGTGCGGCTGAACTGATGTTTACCGGAGATTTGGTGGATGCCCACACTGCCCAGACACTCGGACTGGTCAACCGGGTGGTTTCACCCGATAATTTGCTACCTCACGTCACCGAATTTGCCCGCCGATTAACCACGTTTTCGGCTGAATCGCTGGCTGAAATCAAGGAATCACTCTATTCAGTCACTTCATTGGCGGAAGCTGTCCGTCGCGAACGTGACGTTCAACTCAAACTTTGGGCATCGGAGAGTTCACGCAGCCGAATTAGTGATTTTGTCGAGCAAAGAAAAGTGAAGTAGCGAAATAGTGCACGAGAGTGAATAGTGAGTCGCGCACAAGAGCGAGTAGCGAGTAGTCAGAAAAAATCCTTTTCAGTTAAGATGATTCGAGATTTTACCTTGGTGGCTGAAGAATATTCACGGGGTGAAACAGTGAATTCACAGAGCAATGGATTGACTACTCGCTACTCACTGTTTTGGATTGACTACTCGCTACTCGCTACTCGCTCTCGTGCGCTACCTGGCTACTTCCAAATTTTGTCCAGACTTTTTTCAACCCGCCGACATCAAACAACGCGAACTGAACAAACAATTGCATAATCTGCAAAAATAGGTAAGGAGTGGATTTATGACTACCGAAAACACCTTTGCCCGTGGGGGTCGTGTTGTCTTCATGACGGCCTGCACTCTGATCTGCTTGCTCGCAGCAACTTCGGGGATCCCGATTGGCGTGCTGGCAAATGCTGAAAAATCAAATACTTCCAGGAAATCATCAGCTCGCGCGATCTCTGATGAGCAACGAATCGTGCATCTGCTCAATCGCCTGGGCTATGGCCCTCGACCTGGAGATGTCGAGCGCGTTCAACAAATGGGCATCAATGCTTACATTGATTCACAACTCCATCCCGAACGCATTTCCGACACGGTTATGGAACGTCGGCTGGCGGAGTTTAAAACCCTCACGCTGACCCAAACCGAACTGATGGAAATTGAGAAAGAAAGCCGTGAGTTCCGCAAAACAATTGCCAAACAGGGCATCAAGCGCGATGAAAATGGCAAGGTTGACCCCGAATCCATTTCGCCGGAAGCTCGGGAAATGCTGATGAACCGCAAGGAATCAGGCGAAATGAGCGCCCGTGAAATCCCGCGCGAACTTCAGGAAGCCAAGCTATTACGAGCGGTTTATAGCGAGCGCCAGTTGCAGGAAGTCCTGACCGATTTCTGGATGAATCACTTTAATATCTTTATTGGCAAAGGGTTGGATCGAGTCTTTCTGACCAGTTATGAACGCGATACCATCCGGCCTCATATTTTCGGAAAATTTGAAGACCTGCTGACGGCCACGGCTGAAAGCCCGGCTATGATGTTTTATCTCGACAACTGGCAATCGGTTGATCCAAACATGAAGCTTCCCGATCTGAGCAAACTCGGAAAACGTCAAAACAACGGCGTTTTGGGAAAGGGGAGAAACCGCCGCTTGTTCCAAAATGGTGGCAATCGTCAGACTGAAATGCCGGATCCTGAAAAACTCCAGGCTCTCCAGAACCAGTTGAAAAACCGCAAGTTCGGGCTCAATGAAAACTATGCCCGTGAATTGCTGGAACTCCACACCCTTGGGGTTGACGGTGGATATACCCAAAAAGATGTTACCGAAGTCGCCCGATGTTTTACTGGTTGGAGCATCAATCGCCCATTTAATGGCGACCGCATGAAAAAGATGGGACTTGGTGGCGGAGAGCCTGGAACCTTTATTTACCGTGACCTGACTCACGATAAAGGTGAAAAGTCGGTGCTTGGCACCAAAATTACTGCTGGCGGCGGTAAAAGCGACGGTGAAACGGTGCTCCATATGCTGGCCACGCATCCGTCAACCGCGAAATTTATCTCAACCAAGCTGGCTCGCCGATTGATTGCTGACCAGCCTCCGCAACGGGTGATTGATGCCGCCGCCGCTACCTTCAAGCGCACGAGCGGTGATTTGCGCGAAGTTGTGAAAACGATTATTTCCTCTCCAGAATTTTTCTCGACGGAAGCCTATCGCGCCAAAGTGAAAACGCCATTGGAACTCGTGGCCAGTTCATTGCGAGCGACAGATGCCGACATTCAACGGACAACCCCGATGATCATGGTTTTGCGACAGTTAGGAATGCCGCTCTATGGCTGGCAGCCGCCAACCGGGTATCCAGATACGGCTGACCACTGGGTCAACACCGGTGCCTTGTTAAACCGACTCAATTTCAGTCTGGCACTGGCCGGAAATCGCATCCCAGGGGTTAAAGTGAACCTGGATGAGCTCACGAGCGGCGCCCGCACCCCGGAAGCTGAACTCAACAAGCTGATTCAACATTTTCTCTCCAACGATATTTCCTCCCAGACCCGCAATTCGATCCTTGAAGGTCTCAATCAGGTCAATACTTCGTCCTCTGATGTTTCTGAACCATCCGACCTGGATGAACCACAAATGATGCGTGGCAAAAACAAAGGTGAGAAGCCCTTTGGAAAAGGCCGAGGCAAGGGACAACTGGAACTGGCTGCGCTGCTGAAAAATGGTGGGCCACTTTCCGAAACTGCCCAATTGACCGGGTTGATTCTTGGTTCGCCAGAATTTCAACGCAAGTGAGCCGTAGCGAAGTAGCGAAATAGCGAAATAGCGAGCAGAACTTATCGAAAACCCGGAACCCGGAAGGAGAAATTGCCATGATGACACGTCGAAACTTTATTCAAACGGCTGGACTTGGAGTGGCTGCAATTGGAACCTCACCGTTTTTGCCCAACATCTTGACTGGATTTTCCAGCTCAGTTTCAGCCGATGCGAAAACCAAAAAATCATCGAAAGTGCTGGTGTACCTCTTCCAGCGTGGAGCGGCAGATGGATTAAATATTGTGGTGCCGTTTACTGAGAGAAACTACTATGACCTGCGGCCAACACTTGCGATTGCTGAGCCACAGAGCGGCAATGCCAAAGCCGCACTCAATTTGGATGGCAAATTTGGTTTTCACCCGGCATTGGCACCACTGAAGCCCTATTTTGACAAAGGACAGTTGGCCGTGATCCATGCGGCTGGTTCACCAGACGCGACCCGCTCTCATTTTGACGCCCAGGACTATATGGAATCAGGAACTCCGGGGCGAAAAAGCACCACCGATGGCTGGTTAAACCGCTATCTGGCGACATCAGTTGAACCAGGAGACACACCCTTTCGAGGCGTTGCCTTGACACAATTGACGCCGCGTTCAATGCAAGGAACGGCTGATGTTGTGGCAATGGCCAACATTGGAAGCTTTAACCTGCGCGCCGGGAGCAATTCGTCCGTCAAGTCGAGCTTCGAAGAGATGTATGCCCAGTCGGCAACTGACGCCTTGCGAGGAACCGGGCACGACACATTTGATGCGGTGAATTTCTTGCGCAAAGCCAATCCCGAACAATTCAAAGTCGAAAATGGGGCTGATTATCCACGCGGCGAGTTAGGTAACAGTCTGCGACAAATTGCCCAACTCATCAAAGCCGGAGTTGGTCTTGAAGTCGCATTTGCTGAAATGGGCGGCTGGGATACCCATAACAACCAGGGAGATCCCGCTAATGGGCAGGGCGCAGGCCGGTTATCACGGCTCCTGCGTGAATTTGGCGGCTCACTCGCCGCATTTGCCCAGGACCTTGGCCCGCGAATGCAAGACGTGGTGGTTTTGACCATGACCGAATTTGGCCGAACCGCACGCCAAAATGGCACTGGCGGGACCGATCACGGACATGCGTCGTGTATGTTTGCCTTGGGCGGACCAGTGAAGGGTGGCAAAGTCTATGGGCAGTGGCCTGGATTGGGCGCCAATGATTTGTATGAAGGCCGCGATCTAGCCGTCACGACTGATTTCCGCGATGTCGTTGCCGAAGTTCTCACCCGTCACATGGGCGCACGCAATCTTCGCTCAGTGCTGCCGGGATACACGGTGAATGAAAAGAATTTCAAAGGGCTTTTGTGAAAGAAAGATGAAATTTGGTGACTGGTGCCTGGAAATCAATCCTTCGAGGAGCCAGGAACCAGGCACCAAGAACCAGGAACATCTGAGCCTAAAGGAGCTTCCTTTTATGCAAAATGCAAAAACAACTCGTCGTTCAGTTTTAAAAACCCTGGCTGCACTTCCACTTGGCGGAGCCGTGTTGAGTTTGTTTGACGGACCTGCCAATGCCGCCGCTGTTGATCAACCACATATGGATGCCGCGCTTGATGCGCTCCAAACCGCCAAACGCGAACTCGATAAAGCCAGTGCAGACAAAGGTGGCCATCGAAACCGCGCCCAAAACCTGGTTGACAAAGCAATTGCCGAAGTCCAAAAAGGGATTCGCTATGACCGACGGAATTAGTATCAGTAGTCAGTAGATCCCTAAGTACAAGTCCCCATAAAAGAAGGATGAAATTCAACCACCCGCTGAAGAAGCATTGGTTTTCGCCCGGATGGGCGGTGGAAAATAGCCGGTGGCAAGTGTCGCTTTGGACACGCGGCCACCGGACAGAGTCACCATCACGGGGTCGCGCCCGGATGGGCGCTGGAAGCTGATGCGGGTCCCGGTTTTCGTGGAAGTTTCGGCTGCTCGCTCACGACTCCTGTTCCAGCGCCCATCCGGGCGCGAACCACTGCGGACCGACGCTCCGGTGGTGTGCCCAAAGCGGCAAACCACCGGCTATTGTCCGGCGCCCATCCGGGCGAAAGCCAATTCGGAATCGCCGAAATTCCATCCCCCATTTATGAGGACTTGTGCTAAGTTTATTTGATTGAATGACTTGACTGGTTTCTTCTGCGAAGGTCCGTTATAAAGGCGTGGGAAAAAGTTCAGAGTTCCGTCTTTAGACGGGTTTTCGAATTTGGAAGTGAAAGCGGTTTCAGGGGATGAGGTTATCTTCCAGACCGCTTTTTCCTTTTTGGGAGTCAATGGTGGATAGGGTGTGGCCCGTCCGATCCAGGATAATTTGTTTTAATTCTTCAAAATAATCAATTTGGCTATCTATAAGAATTGTTTGCCGGGTTGTTTTGGAAACCAGAATCAGTATTTGGGGTGGCACCCAAAATGACACCTCATCAAGGTTGTCCCAGGTAATTGAGTACTGGATTCGATCAGAAACAACAGCAGTAATTTTTTCTTGATCAATTTGATATGAACAATAAACCAGTTGATTTAACCAAAACAAAAAATATCCAATCAATAAAAATCCAATGATAAACCCAATAAAAACAATAACTTCAGCGCTATTAGATGATAAGTGAGTGTGTGTCAATACCCCAAAGAGAAAAACAAATGCCAGGCAGGTAGCAATGCCCCAATTCAGCAACTTCCGAATTGGTTTGGAAAAGACATATTGTTTAAATTCAGTTTTATGACTCTGGGACTGGAGTGCCATATAAGAGTCTTTCAGAATCTGATTTCTGTTCAGAGTTCAAGCTTTAGCTTGCAAAAATCGTAGTGGCACATCAGGTAAATTCTTGATAAGAGATGGGTTGCTCAAAGCGTTAGTCGGAAGACAGGCTAAAGCTTGAACTCTGAACTTCCTATCCTTATTTAGCTGTTTCCTGCAGCAGTCGTTGAAGGGCCAGGGCTTCACGGTCCTGGGCGTTGGCGTCGAGCGCCAGTTTGAGGTGGGATTCGGCCCGTTTTCGGTCACCCTGGCCAAGATAAATCCGACCCAAAAGCACGTGGGCAGCCACCAGTTTCGGATTCCAAAACACGGCGGCCCGCAAGGCGTTGATGGCGGCGGGGAAGTCGCTCCGACGTTCGTTGACCCGGCCCATCAGCAGGTGCGCATCGCTGTTGTCCGGAGCGACCTGCAGCACCTGAGCCAGAACTGTCAGGGCTTCTTCGTCATTGTTTCCAAGGAAGGCACTTTGGGCTTTAGTCATCCAGGCTTCAACCTGTCGCGACTGAGTGCCGCCGACAAAAGCCGATTGGCGGTTTTGTTCTTTGCTGCGCAAATAGCGGAAAAATGCTTCGCGGTTAAATGAATGCTTGAGGTTGGCAAGTTGCGGCAGTTTGCCGGTTGTTTCCCATTTGGCAAATTCAGGCAGCGTCTTTTTGGCTTCGTTGAGCGCGGTGGCGGCTTTTTCAGAATTTCCGCTCTTTTCAAAACTTTTCGCCATCAGGTAAAAGGCGGGGCCGAGAGTGGGGGCGCGTTGAGTGACCGATTCAAATCGGGAAGCGGCCTCCGGGAATTTTCCATTGAGCCAGAGCGCATAGCCATAGTTGAACTGAACTTCCGAATCCTGGGGTGATGCTTCAGCCGCAAGTTTAATCAGCCGCAGCCCTTCCGGCAGATTCCCTTTTTTAAGCTGGATGACCGCCGCGTTGTTATAGGTTTCATAGAGTGGCATCGGAGTGAGCAGTTCACTGAAACTTTTGTCGGCTGCATCAATTCCGCCCGATTGAAATTGACACACACCAAGATAAAACCGGGCTTCGAGACCCCGGCTATCGTTCACCCCAACTTGTTCAAACCATTTGAGCGCATCGGAATACTGTTTGTCGCGATAATAGGCAATGCCCATTTCATAGACGGCCTGGGGAAATCGTGGTTGACCCTGCTGAGCGCTTTCCTGGATGGCACGCTGGAGTAACTTCAGCCGGTCTTCCTTGCTGGAGGTCAACAACGCTTTGACATAAAACTCATAGGCTGTATACGGAACACTTTTGGAACGCCCGATAAGCTGGTCGCGTGAAAAGGGAAGTGCATTGTTGCGCTGGTACATTAACTCCCAGGCAAGGCGTCCTTGAATGGCCTGTAAATCTGAAAGCGGGCCACTCAGTGTGTGATCACGGCCTAAAAAACGGCCTTCCCGGAGCGATAAAATCTGGGCGGTGACCGTTACAGTGAGATCTTTGTCAGCCCCGGTAATGTTGTAACTGCCACGGATGAGGAGATCGGCACTTACTGCTTCACCAAGTTTGATTTCGGTGGCGCGAGTCAAAATGGCGGTATTAGGAATGCGGAGCTTTTCAAATGCCAGGTTGCGTTCGTCGAGTTCAACTGGAATAAGTCCTGGCGAATCCAGCAGATCAGCCATCGAGACGGTGAAGCTTTCGCGAATCCAGTTAAATTCCTGACGATTGCTTGTGTTTTCAAACGGCAGTGTCAAAACAATATCGGTTGCATAGCCCGGTACGCTGAAAACCAGCAGCAACCCGAGGGTGCAAAGCCACGTTTTCCATCGAAAGTACATCGGTTGAGACATAATTTTACAGTTCCTTTGGTTCGTTCCAATCCTACACCAGACACGAGAAAAGATCTCTACACGTTGGTTGTGACCTCAGGTTGCAGCATTTTTGAACTCCAGGCACCCTGAATCGGGCAGCGCTCCCAATTTTTCGCGCGCTCAAAGACTGACACAACCTCCAGATCAGAAAAAGAAGAGGGACAAAATGAAACACATATTGTGGAGGCTTTGCTTTGGATTTTTTGGAATGCTGATTGGGTTGATGACGTCATTACCGCTTTCGGCCCAACACATCCCAGTTGCTCCGGTCGGGGAAGGCGTTGCATCAACGCCAGCACCATCGTTACTCCCGCCAGAATTAGAAACTCAATCACTTCAGCATCCCAACCCGACCTGGGTTGAGGTTCGACCAGCTTCAGAAAAAGGGAAATCGTCTCGTCCAAACCTCTCAGAACCAGTCTCGTCACCGGAAGATCCGCTGATTATTCCCATTGCTTTACCAAAAGCTGATTTGGTGCTTCCCAAAGGGTTTCAATGGGGAGAGGCAGTCAAACAGTCCTTCTTTTTCCTGGCTATTCAGCATAGTTTCCGGTTTGCCACCGAAGCTGGCACCCGGTCTGAAATTGGCGGACCATTTTTTGGAGATTATTTCCGCGCCGTGCGCAGTCTCAAAGGCTGGGATGACGGCGACCCATTTATTGTGAATTATGTCGGACACACCATGATGGGCACGGTGAGCGGATTTATTCAAATCCACAATGATCCAAATGGAATCAATCAGGAAATTGGATGGAATAAATCTTACTGGAAGAGTCGCTTAAAGGCTTTGGGGTGGTCGGCAGCCTTTAGCACGCAATTTGAAATTGGTCCGCTCAGTGAAGCCGCACTCGGAAATGTCGGTATCCACCCAACCAAATCGGGAAAATCTCCGATGGCCTATGTTGATATTGTCCTGACCCCGGCGCTTGGAACGGCCTTTCTCATCACGGAAGATGTCGTTGATCGGTATCTGATTCGAAAGATTGAAGATAAAACAAACAACCGGATTATCCGGTTGATGGCACGCAGCTTTCTCAACCCCAGCCGGAGTTTTGCCAATATTTTGCGTGGAAAGTGGATGTGGTACCGGGACAAACGACCCCTATAGCGAGTAGCGAGTAGTGAGTAGCAAGTAGTCAGAAACCCCCCTTTTCAGTTAAGATAATTCGAGGTTTTACCTTGGTGAGTGAAGAATATTCACAGGGTGAAACAGTGAATTCACAGAGCAAGGGATTGACTATTTGCTACTCGGTACTCACCCTTGTACCTTACTCGCAAGTTGATCTGCTACCTGGTCCACAAAGCCTTTCACTTCGGGCAAAAACTGCCTGAAGTCTGCTTCAAATCCTTCATACTCCTGCTCTAACTCTTCAATGGCGGCGTGAAGCGGGTTGTCGCGTTTGATCCGACGTGACATCCGTTTCATCACGCTATCAATCCCTGAAGTTTCCCGGTAGGAAGAAAACCAGTCTTCAGACGTTAGCCGAGGAAGCACAAGTCTCATTGTTTCAGGGAGTTCCAATTCTCGCTCAAGCAGAATTGTATACACTCGTCGGGCAAAGTCGGGAAGCGGTTCCGGATGAAATTCCAGCCAGTGTTTGGCCAGAAAATGGTCATAAAACACATCAACCATAATCCCGCCATACCGACGACGACTCTGGCTGATGCGGGCTACGCTCTGGCGGAAAATGTCGTGATGGTCAGTGAACTGATCAACTTTGCGATGGAGTTCGATGCCGCGCCGGAGGTCTCCCGTGTAGTCATTGACTGCTGCGCCTTTGACAAAATCTCCGAGCAGGCTGCCAACCAGAAAGTCCGGCGTATCAGGTGAAAGGTAGAGATGACCGAGGTAGTTCATAGAGAATGAAGAATGAAAAAAGTGGTTAGTGGTTAGTGGTTAGTGGTTAGAAATCAATACTTTCGAAGAAGAACCAGGAACCAAGAGCCAGGAATCAAGAACTAACCACTAATCACTAACCACTAGCCACTAAATAGTTTCTTCATTCGGTTTATACTTTTAAATTCAACATTTTCGCCGCGTGATTACGTGACACCTGGTTGCATTCGCGGCATTCAGCCAGCTTTCTTAGATTGTCTTTGCGCAACATTCGCAGGTGGTTAAACACAATATGCGCTGGTGTTTTGGGGTTGGCAACCAGGGCATACCGGCAGTCTTCGCGCTGAAAGAGGTGTTTTTCCTTGGCCAGCGTCAGCAAAAGTTGGGTGTTGATGGCAAACGTCCCAATGTAAGGAGCAACATTTTCAAGCTTTGCCAGGTGTGGAAAACATTCGAGCGCAATCCGGTCAATCGGGTGGCAAACAAAAAACTTCAGAAAATATCCGTTGCGGGCCAGCTTCCGCTGAACCGGAAGTGGAATCGAAGCCATTTCCATCGGCGGCTGGTCAGCATAGGCATTTCCGCTGACAAATCGTTTCAACAGTGTGAGATACTCGGTATCAATATCAACCAGTAACTGATGTCGAGCAGCCTCGGAACGGATATGCTGATCAAGTTCAACCAGCAGGTTAAAGAAGGTGTCTTCGTGAAAGAAATCGCACTTGAAAAATTCTTTGACCAGTTCCATCACACTCAGTGCACGGTCACTCGTTCCCTGATGGAGCAACGTGTCGCGAACACAGAGGAAAAACACTTTGAGGTAGTCGGGAGACACCTGTGGTTTCAAGTACATCCAGAGTTCAAGCAACCACGAAACCGGCGTGTTTGAAAACGTAATCACGCCCCAAAAATCGGTGGGTGCCAGCCACGACATCACCAATCGGCGCAAAGCCAGGGATGGATGAAACAGCAGGGAGCGGGCAAAAATCCGCCGGTCAGATGGTGAATATGGTTCCACCAGAGCGCGAAGGGCTTCCAGTGTTACCTGGTGGGTGATGTTCTGGCTGAATAGATCAAGCAGGGTTTTCCACTTTTCCGCCTGTTGAGGACAGGACACAAACATCATGGCCATGGTGAAGACCAGGCGGGCCCGGCCCCGGCCTTCAAGCAAAATGACGTCGGCCTTTTGCCATAAGAGTTCAAGCAGAATGTCCCGCTCAGCTTCGGTATGGGCCTGGAGCGCCATAAAGAACAACTCCATCCCTGAGCCCACAATTGACATGACCGCTTCATGCCGGCGCAGATCATTGTCAGATTTCAGTTCCTCAATCAACAGTTCTGAGCTATCAACCACACCCTCCGGCTCGATATCTTCAAAGGTGACAAAGGCTTCTTCTTCAGTGAGTTGGGTGGTTGCTGGCCGCAATTTGAGCAGGTATTGACTGGCTGGAATGACGATACTGGTGTGGAGCCGCATCCGGTATCCTTCAAGTGAGGTGGCCAATCCACCTTTGGATTTGAGTCCTTCCAGATGCTGTTCGAGTTCCTGAGCTAAAAATTGAAGCGTCAACAGCGTGGCCTGACTGGATTCGGCTGAGTGCATTTCGGTAACTGGGGTTTCTAAATAGGTGAGCACCCGGGTTCCCCCCGTGATGAACTCCGCCAGTCGAATCAAAACCTGATCCGGATGGCAGGCCGGTTCATTTGCCATTTGGGAAAGATCACCCGCCAGCGATTCCAAATGCTCAAGTTGCTGCTCCACACCCGCAATTTGAGTTGGCGCCGCTTTGGTCTTTTGGGTGTGGGAGACAGCTTTCAGTGGTTCTGGCTGGAGGGGTGGCGATGGGAGATTCCCGGTTTGAGTGGCGGCATACAACGCATGGTAGACCTCACGAGCCGAAGTTGGTCGCTGGTCTTTGTCTTTGGCCAGCATTTTCACCACGATGTGTGAAACCGGGAGTGGCAAATTCGGAGACAGTTCGTGCGGAGGGGTTGGCTTGACGGTCAGGTGTTTGAGTGCCAGACTATACAAACTGTCAGATTCAAAAGGTGGTTTCCCCGTCAGAACTTCATAAAAAATGATGCCGAGTGAATAAATGTCTGAAAAACGATCTACCGGATGTCCCTGACATTGTTCGGGCGACATGTATCGAGGCGTTCCTAAAATGGCATTGGTGGCCGTAACCTCTTGTCCGGATTGGGCTTCGTCAATCAATTTGGCAATGCCGAAGTCCAGGACTTTGACGATTTCGCGATCTTCAATCTGATTGAAAAAGATGTTATCCGGCTTTAAGTCCCGATGGATGATGCCACGTCGGTGCATGGCATCGAGCACCAGACAGAGTTGTTCAGCCAGGGAAACGACTTCGGTCAGGCTCAGCCGACTTTGCCGCCGGAGCCGTTCGCGGAGCGATTCACCGCGCAAATATTCCATCACCAGATAGTACTGGCTCCCATCAACTCCATAATCAAAGACCTGAACTGAATTGGGATGTTCAATCGAAGCACAGGTTCGGGCTTCCCGGCGAAATCGCTCAACCGTTTCAGCATCTCCTAAAAAATTGGTTCGAATGACTTTAATGGCGACTGTTTTTTCAAGCCCGAGATGACAGGCTTCATAGACGCGTCCCATGCCACCGCTTCCGATTTCACGGTGAATCTGGTATTTGCCGTTTAGAATTTTTCCAATCAGTGCATCGGCTGATGGTAACGGGAGGGACGGGGAAGTTGGCGGGATAACGACAGTTGGTGAGGCAATGAGCAGGGTTGGAGGTTCAAGCGTCGGATCCACAGCCGGCAAAAGGTGTTTTTGCCCGGAAGTGATATGGGGCTGGGGGGAGGGAATGGTGGGTGAATCCGACTTCTCAGCCATATTTGGGAATTTTTCGTGTAATTCACACTCGAAAGGGACACTTTGGCGCCGACATTGATGGTAAAGGCGATGGTATTTGAGCGTTTCGACGGGATACCGGAGTCAATTGCAACCAGTAACACTCGATAACTGCCAGCATCGCGCTCGGTTGGTTTGACAACGACGCGACCAGTTCCATCTCCATTGTCTGAGAAGGTCATAAACGATGGGGCATTGGTCAGAACAAACCGAAGGCTCTGGCCTTCATCCGGGTCAGTGGCGGTGACCTCGAAGTCGCGAGTTTCAGCTACGAGCAAGTCAATGTTGTCAACCTGTTCGAGTTCAGGCGCCGTGTTGACGACTACGTTGAGGGCAAAACTGGTGGTGGTTGCCAGTCCCAAATCATTGCGGACAATGACATCAATATCATAGACCCCACCATCATTTTCAGTTGGCTCGATCACAAAGAGACCGGTTCCGCCGCCCTGATCAATGATGCGGACAAAGGGCAGGGTGGACGAAGTACTCAACGTCATGCGGCGGTTTTCGGGATCACGGGCCAGAATCGGCACGGTCAGTTTTTGGGTCGCGTAGGCCGTTTGATCTGGAATTGCCGTGATGGCCAGTCCATCCATGCTGTCTGGAACAAACACCCGGAAAATGACTTGAGACGTCAGAGGGCTCTTGGAATTGTTGTCATTGTCAGGGAAGTTGTTGTCAATCACCTGGGCGACAATTTTGTATTCCTGGCCCAGTCCGTTGTTGGCCGTGTCTGAACCATCCAGCAGTCCTGGCTTGATCAGAATCGAGGCCGTGCCGTCAAAGTTGTCAGTCAATGTGACAAACCGGGGGGCGCCAAGCAGGGTGTAGCGCAACGCATTGGCGCTTGGGTTGTCAATATCAACCAGTTTGAGGGGAATCGTGTACTCGTCGCCTTCGGCCACAATCACCTTGCGGCCTCGACCATTAAAGTCAGCCAGACCGTTGGTCGTGGTCATCAATGGTGCGTGGTTGACCACCGGAGCGACATTAATACTTTGGTAAACCGCACCGTTGGTCGTGACCTGGATCAGGTCTGGAGCATTATTTCCAGCCGTGGCGGAAAAGTCATTTTGGGCCTGGGTAACAATTTCACCCGTGCGAGACACCACAAAACTGGTGGCCGCCACGACTCCGGTGATTGAATCCACGTTGTCAGGAGACTGGGCCGCAATCGAAGAAAAACTATCTCCAGTTGATGGAAACACATTGAAATATTTCAGGATTGGATTTTGGATTGCAAGCTGGTCAGCGGTCATCAACCCGGCGGCAAAATCGTTGGCCACCTGACCCACCACGGAATTGACCAGCCGGCCATTGTTGCGTTCCAATCCGGCGACGTAGGCGTCAATCAAACCATTCTGGTTGAAATCGCTAAAGAGGGTCAGCGCCCCATAGCCAATCCGAAGGCCCGTCAATTTATCGTCCGCACCAGGGTAGACCGCAATTCGTCCCCCGCCTGCCAGGGTATTGACGAGCGGCTGGGCCTGACCTCGAAGCGTAAACTGTCCATTTTGGAGCCCACTGCCAAAAAAAACGGTCAGTGAGGCGAGTTCATTGCTTCCATCCGGTGCAATGATATCCGAGGCGCCGCCACCCTGTTCGGCCACCACCGCAATATCGGGAATTCCATCTCGATTAATATCAGGTGTATCAACTTCAATACCCCGATGAACAATGCCATACCCGGCAGCCGCAATTGAAACCGCACGCGCTGGGGCGAGCAGCAACGGGTTGGTCGGCTGGAATGAGCCATCTCCGTTGCCAAGCAGGATACAAACCCGCGAATCTTCACGTTGCGTGGTATCCAACCCACGGTTCAACACAGCCGTGTCAATTTCTCCATCATCATTAAAATCGCCCAGCGCCTGGGAAACCGGGTTGATTCCGCCACTTTCCGAAACCCGACCTTGCCCAAAGGTTCCATAGCCACTGTTGATCAGTGTTGCCACGGTACCGGTTCGGCGATTGAGCATCACAATTTCAGGGGCGCCGTCACGGGGTAAGGTTTCACCCGAAGTCAGGTCTCGCGGGCCGGTCAAATCAGCCAGTTTGATACAGGTCGGATCTCCACCGACCGGATAAGCCCGAATGACAAATGATTCTGGCCCAAAGCCGCCTCCGAGGTTGGTGAGTACCAGAATCTGATCAAGGTCTCCATCAATGGACACCACGATATCCAGATCGCCATCCTGGTCAATATCACCGAGGTCAATTGATGTTGGTCCGCCACTCTGATCGTCAAGCTGGGACATAAACTCTTTGAGTGAAATGTCCACCCGACTTTTCAAGCCGGAAGAGGTATTGAGCAACAACACGACTTGAGCCAGTCCGCGATCACAAATGGCGACATCGGGCAGCCCATCCAGGTCAATATCGCCATCGGCGATACCCACGAAACTGCTTGACGCATCTGAAATAACTTCTTTGTTTTGGCTGTACTGATTTTGGGCCTGGACCGTGGTGGGATTGAGAACGCTCAAAAATGTGAGCAGAAGACATGCAGACAGGCAGGCGAACCCTTGTAACCCTTTGAGACGCATAGTTTTTCCTGTGATAAGAACGTGAACGGGATGTGTTGTCTTGGAATGATATAGGGAAGTGACTGAACACCGCGCATTATAGTGAAATAGTAGAAAGAGCGAAATAGGGAAATAGCAAAATAGAAGTGAGTAGCGAGTAGCGAGTAGCGAGTAGCGAGTAGCGAGGAGTCAACCCAGGAAGAGTGAGTAGCGAGTGGCGAGTAATCAACCCAGGAAGAGTGAGTAGCGAGTGGCGAGTAATCAACCCAGGAAGAGTGAGTAACCAATAGTCAATCCAACTCAAATAGCCAGTACCAGACTTTGATTGACACTACTCGCTACTCGCTACTCGCTACTCACTTTTCATTTCGCTGCTTTCATGGCCGATAATTGCGCCGGGCTCTGATTACGACCTCAGGGCGGGCAACTTCGACTTTGAGGACGTGTCGGTCTGAGGTTGGGGTATCTTCCGAGGGGTAAAACCCAAGTGTGTATTGGGTCCGCAATTCATCAGCGATCAATCGAAAAACCTGTTTTAAATCAGCCACTTCGCTGGTAAATGAACGTCCGCCGGTGGTGGTTGCCAGTTCGTCGAGGAATTTGCGGGCCGAGGCATTTTTTTGTTCCATCCATTCGCGACGGGCTTTGATGTCGGTCAGCAGGGTTCGGACTTGCTCTTCTTTTGACTGTTTTTCCCCGACTTTGCGAGGCCGGGATGGTGCGGCTTTGGCGTCAGGTTCGGTTTTTGAGGCATCTGGTGGAACAACCACGCTCTCGGTCATAAAGAAGATGGTATAGATCATGCTGCTGGTTTCGGAGGCAATGCCAAACACGGCTTTTTCATTCAATTTACTTTTGAGGTCTTTTCCATCCGTCAACAGCACAATGGCTTTGCGGCCAACAATGGATTTGAACTGGTTTTGGATTGCTTCAGCCAGGGCATCGTGCAGGCGAGTTCCGTACTTTTTCCCGATTTCAGCTTTGGCCACCGCGCGTTCCATCAGAATTGGATCATCGGTTAATTCGGTTAAGACCCGAACTTCACTGTCAAAACTGATGACCATGGCTTTGTCCTTTGGGCGAAGCTGGCGCAAAAATGTGATGCCGGCTTCTTTGATTTCTTTCAGGACACCGCTGGTGCTGTAACTGGTATCAATCAGCAGGGCCATATGGAGCGGGGCGTCGGCGGCGTCAAAAAAATTGATTTGTTGGGCGGTGTTGTTGTCAAAGATTTTAAAATCTTCAACTTTGAGTTGCTGGATGTACTTTCCCTGGGCGTCAGTCACAATCACGGGAATCGTAACCAGGGTGGCTTCAATCGTGATTGAGTCGCCCTCAGGTTCGGTTTGTTTGTCCTGAGCGATAGCTGGTGACGTTCCCGCCAGGAAGCAACCCAACAGGAAGATGACCCACCCCAGCCATATCGTGCGGGATTGGTGTGAGCCATCGAACTGGCGATAGAAGATTTTGGTGGCGTTTCTCATAAGGGTGTGTTATCTCGCTCAAAACCACATTCATTAATGTCCCACAGTACTCACTTTTCCCGACCAGTTTTTCTGAAGCGGTTTCATCTGTGTCCATTCGACCAACCGAGGAGGAATCCTGATACCATGAACTTGAGGCTTTTGCTTACCGGAATCATTGTTGGATGCGTGATCCTGACCTGTCCTGTGACAGGATTTGCGCAGAAAAAGAAATCGTCCAAAGCGGCTCCCGCCAAAACTTCCCAACCACCGAAACCGGATGCTGCCGCCGAAAAACGAGTTGCAGCCCAACAGTTATCAGTACAGCTCAAGGGATTGACTCAATTTCTGTATGTTTTTGGTGGTGTGACCCGGAGCTTTGAACACGTCGAAGAGGCAACTGAAGGCGAAGGCGTACCAGCCAGCGCAATTCGCAAAACTGAGAAAACCCGGAGTGTTCTGGCGGAAAGCATTCGTAATCTGCGTGGCAATTTGGAGCAACTCGAAAACGACTTCAGCCAGAAATCCAATTTGCGGCCTTACTTTCACTATCTGGTCGGTGTCTCTGACCTGGCGACGCAGGCTGAAGCCCAGGTCAATGATGGTCAGTTAAAAGAAGCTGGCCAGTCGCTTCTCAAATTGTCAAATCAACTGGCCGAAACGCTGGCCGGGTTGCAGGACTGAGCCGATAGTGGTTAGTGGTTAGTGGTTAGTGATGCAAGTTAAGGGTTGGAAATCTATTTGTTAGAAATAAAGGATTTATTGGGATTTCAAATTTCAGTCGGTTAACCTGCTGTCTGGAAGTTGCTAATTTTGAAGGCTCGATTTCAACTCTTAATTCGCATATTGATTAGTGGTTAGTTGTTGGTTCCTGGTTCTTCTTCGAGCATATTGATTTCTAACCACTAACCACTAACTACTAACCACTAACCACTAACCACTTTCTTCATTCCGTTGCGGTGGCGCGGTTGACGAGGATTCGAACTTCGACGCGCCGGTTGAGGTCGCGGCCTTCGCGAGTGGTATTGTCGCCAACGGCCCGTGCTGAACCATATCCAAACGGCGTGATCATGCGACGGAGCGGAATGTTGTGGTTTTCAGCCATATAGCGCACGACTTCATCAGCCCGTTTTTGACTCAAGTCCCGATTTTTCTGAATTGATCCAGTGGTGTCGGTATAGCCGGCAATTTCAATCAGATACCCCCGAATAGTCCCGGATTTTTGGGCAATATCGTCAAGTACCTGCTTGGCCTCAGGCGACAGGTCATATTTATTGACTTTGAAATAGACGGTGGATTCTTCCTTGACGTCATATTCATCGAGCGCCGAGATGCGTTCGTTGACCTTTTTGTTCAAATCAACCATTTCGGTGCGGGTGGTATCAATGTCAGTCCGCAGCGTTTTGGAGATGTTGTTGAGTTCATCCACCTGACTGGCAAGTTCTTCGTTGGCGGATTCCACCCGACTGACGCGCTCTTCAACCGGAGTGACGCGGGTTTCAACTGAACGCGAAATTTCCAGATCCGAATCCTTAAAGCGCAATTTTTGGGCCACCAGTTGACCTTGCGTATCATTGGTGCCTTCGATTTCAACCCGCAACCCGACCAGCAGGGCTTCGAGGTTAAAATCTTTGCCTGAGGTCAGAAACCCACCTTTTGATTTGATACTGGTGGTGCGGGTGACCAGAACCGTGACCTCACGGTTGTCATTGGTCTTCACCGTGAGAACGTCTCCCTGGCGTTTGGCAATCCGGCCTTTGAGTTTAACCTTTTGTGAGACAGCCGTTCCCGCGGGTGAAGGGGTTACGGCTGCCTGAGCGATAAATCCATCTCCAACGATGCCTGTCATCAGCACCAAAACAAAAATCCAATGCAAACGCAATCGGCTCATAAAAGCGTCTCCTTGAATCAGATCGAAAAGAAGTTGTGAAAAGCTCAATGAAATCAAAAGGGCAGCTCAAACAAGGTGGGCGTTTGAACCCTGCTAAAGTACCTGTTTGAGAGAGCAATGTGAAGAGGGAGTGTGGATTTATATGCGGCGGGGTTCGGGGTTCAGGGTTCAGGGTTCAGGGAAATCCAGTTTTCCCGTCAGTTGACCCGGTGTGAATCCAGGATGGATGTTTCGAACAGAGCCGAAATTTGGTAAGGCTTGGGGCAACCAGGGTTTTTCTAAAAAGAAGAATTTGGAGACATTACCTGACCAAAAACAGCACCAAAGCCCATACGCCAACCAGGTACAATAAAATGATCAGCAGTACCAGATACCCCAACCGCTGCCTAATCCATTGCTCAACCTCCTCCTCCGCACCCATTCGAGGAACCTTTGTTGGTTGTACCGAGGTTGGAACAACTCCCCGTCCAGTAAAGCTCAAGCAGCGATAACAATATTCAATCGTTTCCCAAAACTCCGTCGTCGCTCCACATCGTGGGCAAGCCAGCCTAAACGACTCTGTCCCCCGCGCATCCAGTTGCACAATTGCCTGACACCTTCCGCACAAACTGGTGACTGGATCAAATTGATCAGCCTGATGGCAAACTTCACATCGGGTCGGAAGCGATTCTTTGAGGATTTTTAAAGCTTTGTCAGGCATAACCCCTTGGCTCCCTTCACCTATTTTGGATCTATCTATCCCAGGAGCACAGAATCCAAAGTACAACCCAAAAACCAATCCAAACCAACACCGGGTTTATCAATCCAGTCAAGCCACCATAGACAATAAGGCCAAGCACTCCAATCGCCAGTTTTTTATAAAGTGGCTTGAGGGTGATTGTTCTGTCACGAATGCTCTCAATCGATGCTTTTGCTTTGCGCTTAGGTGTTGACCATACGCCGCTTCTTGAAACAACTGGACCATATCGGACGGGATTGCCAACTGGGACTGCTGTTTGTTCATAGCACTGATAACAAAAACCAACCGAAGCGAAGAATTTTCCCAAACTCCCGCATTTTGGGCAGGCCAAATATGAGGTTTTTGCTAAAGAATCACTTTCGGGGTTTCCTCCAAATACAAACTGGCAACGCTGGCAAACTCCGGTGACTGGATCAAATTGATCAGCTTGATGGCAGACATCGCACCGGCTTGGGAGGGATTCTTTGAGGATTTTCAAGGCTTTGTCAGGCATAACCCGTTGAGTTGGGTGAAGAACTTTCTCAGGAATTGTAGCAAGGGAACTCAGTTGGCGCGACAAAGAAATTGGGCTGAACTCCGTTGCGGAAAGATTGCCTGGGTTTGCCAACCCCCGCCCGAATGGGCGCCGGAAAATAGCCGGTGGTTTGCCGCTTTGGGCACACCACCGGTTCCCGGTCCACATCGCTTCGCGCCCGGATGGGCGCTGGAATATCTTGTCGGTCAGGAATCCTCAATTTTCCGTAACTTTTGAGACTTTGGTCCAGCGCCCATCTGGGCGCGAACGCTTCACGGCCCGCATTCCGGTGGGTGCGCCGCAAAGCCGGCTTCCACACCGGCTATTTTCCGGCGCCCTGCGGGCGAAAACCGACCTTTCCGCAACAGATTTAGGCTGAAGAAAACGGGCCTGAAGTTGGGTTTACCCAATATTCTTCAACCCACCTTCTTCAGCTCTGAGCCCCAAGCCCTCAGCCCTGGTTTTCTCAGCCCGAAGTCTTCAGCCCTGCTCGATCACGCCACTGATTTTTCCACAATCGCCATCGGTTGATTGTTGTTGGTCATTGATGTTACCTGACCGCTCAGCATGGTGGCGGCCAGAGCAGACAAGGCAGTATTTTTGCCTTCGCCACCACCACTCACAAACACATCCGGAGTGATTTTAATCTTGCCTTCTTTGATCAGCTTGAGCATTTCAATCGTCAAGACACCTTCGCGACCAATTTCCGAAATGAGCAGCTTGTAGGCATGCTGATTGGCTTCAGCGCGCAGTGTAATTTGTTTGGCTTCGCCTTCGGCGCTTGCAATTGCCGCCATCGCTTGCGATTTAGCAATTTCAACGGCTGCCTGAGCCGCCACAATATACTTTTGCTGATCAGCCGAGGCTGTGGCATTTTCCAGAGCACTCCGGGTTTCTTCAGCCATTTTCTGTTCGCGATAGGTTTTTTCACGTTCGCGAGCCAGGAAGCGGTCCGTCTGGGTCTTGAGCAGTGTTTCTGGAATCCCAACGTCACCAATCAACACATCCACCGTCTCAATGCCATATTCACGCAGCATGAGCGTGGTCACTTCGCGGGCATTGGCCTGCTGTTGCGACCGGTTGTTCAAGAAGTCGAGCGCGTCGCAGCGTTCGGCATTGTTGCGGAAGGTGGCGCCAATTGCCGGGTGGATCACGCGGTCAATCGCATTCTGAATCGAGCCGATTTTCGAAACCACCATTGGCGCTTTTTCCTTTGGAACTCGAATCACCACTTTGACATCCACCGGGAATGAGAAACCATCCCGGCTTTTGACTGTGATCGAATCCAGCGGCGTCGCCCGGTTGGTGGTATTCCAGTCAATCGTAATGTTGAGCGTCGAAATCGAGAATACCACATAGGCAATCGGATTCAGGTAATAGGTATTTGGTTCAAGGACACTCTTTAACACCCCACGGAAGCCTTCATCCACCAGGTCTGGGGTTCGGCCATCTTCACCGACTGGCGGCAAGATCCCGACGTTGGAACGAACCACGCCAACTTCGCCAATGTTGATGACGGTGGCTTCCTGAACCGTGACCTGAAAGAGCAGAGGATTGATGTAATACATCCCCGGCTTGAGAATGTCGAGTTGTGGTCCGCGCTGACCACCGTGATCCAAAAACGCCTGACAATCCTGGAAATCGTTGTGGCCGGTGACGGTATCGCCCAGGATTTGTTCTTCGCGTAGCGGCGTTCCATCAAGTGCCGAAACCAGCCCGATTTCACCCGTTTTGACCCGCACGGCATCGGCCAGTTGAATGCGGAACAGTTGGGTGTTGATGCGATACTGGCCCGGCGTCAGGATGTCAACCTGGGGGCCTTTTTGACCTCCGGCCCGCAAAAAGACCTGGCTATTTTGGAAATTCTGGTGGCCGGAAACCCGCTGACCCAAAAGCTGCCCCGTCTGGAGCGTCGCGCCGTCAGTTGCCGTGACAATGCCAACTTTTCCTTGTGGAATTTCAATCATGGCGGCTGGCTGAACATTGAACAGATAGGTGTTGATTCGGTAGCGGCCTGGGGTCAGTACTTCCAACTGTGGCCCTTTTTGTCCGCCCCGGCGCAGGAAGGCTTCACCATCCTGAAAATTGCCATGACCCTCGGCGCTTTCGGCAAAAAGCTGGCCGGTTTTAAGCTGAGCGCCATCAATTGCCGTGACCAGCGCCATCTGGCCCTGGGGAACTTCAGTAATCGGAATGCGCGTGACTTTAAAAAACGGTTTGGGCAGGAAGTGCAACCCTGGAGGCAACACGCGGGCTTGCAGGCCCTGTTCGCCAGTGGCGATCACCCGCCCTGGAACAAGTGATTTTCCAATAATTTTTTTCTCGACCAGTCCAACTTCGCTTTCACGAATGAGATAAAACGGATTGATCGTGGCAAGCAATATCACAATGGCAATAACTGAAAACACCAGCAAGAACAAAAGTGGCCCTTCCATACGCAGTCTCCCAATAGCAAACCAGGGTGAAAAGAAAAGGAATGAGGGGCAAAAGGTTTGTCCTGAGTCCTTGCCTAAATGCGCCTTTCGGCCCTCATTCCTCACTGACGAGGTCTATCGAACGTGAATGCTCGGAGCACGAAACTCTTCGCAATAGCGACCGAAAATGCCAGCAATCCGTTTGCAGATGGTTTCCAGCGGTTCGTTCACAATCCGGCGGCCCAGGTCTGGCGGTAACGCTGCCAGCGCAGACACCGTCGGCTGGTGAACCGATGGGTATGAGGTACTGTGAACTGAAGGAAATAGAGGTGGGGGAATCGGGGAGGGAAGTTCATCCGCGAGATTGACCAGCACCTGATAAATCAGGCCCGCCGGCAATTCTTCGGCCACTTCAATCGTGAAATGCTTGAGCATCCGGCACTGGTGTTTTCCAGTTCGAGTCGTTTCAAGCCCGTAGACTCTGACAGTGCCTGCGTATGGCGCGCGTGGAAGTGGGTGGGTTGATTCAACCTGCAGCCGACACAGCCCCTGTGCGTGGTCCGCCCCTGTGAATTGGGGAGTAGCAAGCACAGTGACGCAAATCGTAGCTGGTTGATTCATATGTGTTTCGCCAAAAAGCAAAAGACCACAGGCCCAAACGGTCTGTGGTCTTCATCTCTTTGACACGCAGATCGGTTCGCCCTTCCAAACGTGCCTACGAGGTTAGCTGACGGATTCGGGCTTGGAAGTGCCCTACTGGAGATCACTCATTGCTGAAGATCAATCCAGATTCACCCCAGAAAGCCGGCATCACACAAGCTGACGACTGGCTTCCAGTTGGTTCCCCCGCTCTACTTCTTTCGTTGCAAAGTAGACTCGGCTGCAAAGTTCTGACAAACAACCTCAAAAACTGATGACTATGCTAGACCTTTTTTTGGCACTGTCAAGCAAAATCGCATGTCAACCTCCGTCTCTCAATTGCACGGGATATAACACAAAAGGGGGCGGACACCTCGGTCCACCCCTACTCAAACAACCCATTCACATAATCTTCAGGCGAGAACACCACCAGGTCGTCCATCTGCTCGCCAATGCCAACGTAGCGAATTGGAATTCCCAGTTCTTTGGAAATGGCGACCACAATTCCACCTTTGGCCGTTCCATCCAGTTTGGTCAGCACAATTCCAGTGACTGCCACACTCCGGGTAAATTGACGAGCCTGCTCCAGTCCGTTTTGGCCAGTCACGGCGTCAATGACCAGCAGCACTTCGTGCGGCGCCTGGGGAACTTCGCGTTTGGCGATGCGGGTCATTTTTTCAAGTTCCTGCATCAGGTTGGTTTTGGTATGAAGTCGCCCGGCGGTATCAATGATGACCACATCGGCATCGCGGGCTTTGGCTGCCTGGAGCGAGTCGAAAACCACGGCTGCCGGGTCCGTTCCAGGTTTTTGCTGGACCAGATCTACCTGGGTGCGCTGGGCCCAGACGGCAAGCTGGTCCGACGCCGCTGCCCGGAACGTGTCAGCCGCACAAATCAGTACTTTATTGCCTTCTTTTTTGATGAGGTTGGCCAGTTTGGCAATGGTGGTGGTTTTTCCGACGCCATTGACGCCGACCATCATCATGACATAAGGCCGAATATCGTCAGCGAGTTCGAGTTCTGAGGCAACTGTTTTGCCTCCAAAATTGCGCTTTGGCGGGGCTGACGTGAGAATGGCCAGGAGTTCGGATTTTAACAGCCGCTTTAATTCATCCACATTATTGATCTGGTTTCGATCAACCTGTTTGCGAATTTTTTCAACCAGATCAAGCGTGGTTTGAACGCCAATGTCAGATCCCAGCAGAATCTCTTCAAGATCATCCATGACCTGGGCGTTGATCACCTTCTGCCCACGCAACAGCGTGTCGAGTCGTCCAACAATATTTTCACGGGTTTTTTGGACTGCCGTTTTGAAGCGATAAAAAAATTTCTGTTTGGCTTCTTCTTCAGGGCTGAGTGTGGGGGTGATGACTTCAACCGGTGCGGGAGGCGGAGGGAGCGGGGCCGTGGGTGACTCTGACTGTCCACGACCAAAAAACCGGCTGAGAAACCCTGATTTTCCACTCTGTTCACCGGGTTCGGCCAGGACTGGGATGGGTGAAATCACACCGGGCGTTTCTGGTTGTGGTGATGTTGCCAAAGGGACTGGAACCGCAGGTGGGGTGATGGGCTCGGTCACCGGTGGCGGCGCGGCTGGCTGAACTTGAACTGGAGAAGAGATGATTTCTGGTGATGCCGGAGTTTCAATGGCCGGCGCCACACCCGCTGAGGTCAACATTTCCGTGCTTTGAACTGCAGACGGCTCCTCAGATGGTTTGGGTGCATCCGTTTCGCGGCCCATCAGGCGATTCAACAAACTTTGCTTTGGCGCCTCGCCTTCAGAGGCATCCTTTTTCTTACGATTCCAAAATAAACCCATAGTGTGTGTGTGACGGTCAGGAGATTTGTGTTTTGAAAAGATTGAAACTGGTAGCCAGAAGCGAGCAGGGAATCTGTGAATAGAAGTTCCGAATCCCTACTCGCTACTCGTTACTCACTACTCACTCTTTTTGGTCTGCAATTGATAGAACCCGCCGCAGCCAGCATAGAGGGCTGAGGCACCGAGTTCTTCTTCAATTCTGAGCAATTGATTGTATTTGGCCACCCGGTCAGTCCGGCTGGCAGAACCCGTTTTGATTTGACCGGCATTGAGCGCGACGGCCAGATCGGCAATAAAGGTATCTTCGGTCTCGCCGGAACGATGTGAAATAATCGCGCCATAGCGGCGGGTCCGGGCGAGTTCGACCGTGTCCATCGTTTCGCTCAACGTTCCGATTTGATTGACTTTGACCAGAATGGCATTTGCCACATTGAGGTCAATTCCTTTGCGCAGGTATTCAACGTTGGTGACAAACAGGTCATCACCGACGAGCTGGATACGGTCGCGCAATTTCTGGCTCATCAGTGACCAGCCGTCCCAGTCATTTTCACCCATGCCGTCTTCGATGGAAATAATCGGATACTGGTCAACCCAGTTGACCCAGTAGTCAACCATTTCCTCAGATGTTTTCTTGGAACCATCTGATTTCTTAAACACATATGAGCCATCAATGTAAAACTCGCTGGCTGCTGGATCGAGTGCAATGAAAATCTGGTCGCCGGGTTTATATCCAGCCTGAGTGATGGCTTCAAGGACAACTTCAATCGCTTCAACGTTTGATTTGACGCTGGGAGCAAATCCGCCTTCATCGCCAACCGCCGTTGAATAGCCACGTTTTTTGAGCACGCCTTTCAGGGTATGAAAGACTTCGGCACCCCAGCGAAGCGCTTCAGCAAAGGAAGACGCTCCCATTGGGACAATCATAAATTCTTGGAAATCAACATTGTTATCGGCGTGGGCACCGCCGTTGAGAATGTTCATCATGGGCACTGGCAGCGTTCGGGCGTGGGCGCCGCCGAGATAACGGTACAGCGGAACTTCCAGTGCATTGGCTGCCGCCCGGGCGGTTGCCAGCGAAACCGCCAGCATGGCGTTGGCACCAAGCACCGCTTTGTTTTTGGTTCCGTCAAGCTGGAGCATGGTTCGATCCACGCCGATTTGGTCCAGAGCGTTGAAACCATACAGCGCTTTGGCAATTTGTTCATTCACATTGGCAACGGCTTTGAGGACCCCTTTTCCAAGGTAGCGGCCTTTGTCGCCGTCCCGGAGTTCAAGCGCTTCGTTTTCACCTGTCGAAGCCCCCGACGGCACGGCGGCCATTCCCCAGGTTCCATCTGAAAGCTGGACTTCGGCTTCAACCGTTGGATTTCCACGGGAATCAAGAATTTCCCGCGCATGAATGTGTTCAATTGTCAGCATAAGAGGATGTGACTCCTTGAAAGTATTGAGTTTAGAGGGCAATTTGTCGTTCAGAAAAAGTGGTTAGTGGTTAGTGGTTAGTGGTTAGAAATCAACATTTTCGAGGAAGGACCAGGAACCAGTTACCAGGAATCAAACACCAGGTCCGGTCACTCCAAAATCTTCTGTGTCATTGGGATGCGCTGGCGATAGTTGGCTTCGCCGACATAGGTCTTCTGGTTTGGCTTTTGGGCGTGAAGCTTCTTTGAAAGTGAATCAATGGCCGCCGCGCGTTTTTGTGACGGAGGATGGGTTCGAAAAACGGTATCGGCCAGCCCGGTCAAGGGATCGGTTGCCCCCGTGGATTTGAGTGACCCCAGCCGTTGCTGCATGGTTTTGCCTTCAGCGGGTTCGTACCCGGCTTTGAACGCCAAAACCGTTCCAAGATTGTCAGCTTCGCTTTCCTGAACTTCGCTATAGGAAAAGGTGAGCAGTTTTGACCCAAGTGACGCAATCAGAACCGAGACATCGGCAAAGGGTAGTTGTGACGCCGCCACCACTGGTTTATAGAAATCCACGGTATGTTCGGCATCCACATGTGAAATTTCGTGTCCAATCACCGCCGCCAGTTGAGCTTCGTTTTCAATCACCGTTTCAAGCAATCCACGATAGATAAAAACGTGTCCCCCCGCGATGGCGAAGGCATTGGGCAGACGGTCTTCAACCACATGAAATTTGTACTTAATGCCTTTGCGTTTGACATTGGTCGCCAGCACCTTGCCAATCGAGGTCACATAGGCTACTTCACGTTGATCCCGATCAAGCTTTGAGCCAAGTTTTTTCTGAATGTTTTGAAAAAACTGGTTGCCGATCTGCATTTCCTGTTGGGGTGTGATGGTGACGGTGTCCAGAATCGGTTTGACCAGTGACCGGACAGCCTCTTTGCCAAGCGGAACGGCGACGCCAACCGCATCAATGATGGCATCTTCAATGGATCCACCTTTTTGGCGGTGGAGCGAGTTGGAATGAGCTGAAACGGCAGGTTGGCCTGCGCTGAATGTGCTGATGATGAGGGAAATGGCTAAAAATGTAGTAAGGAGTTTCATAAGATTCCCTCCTGGATGAGTGTAAATGCCTGTTGATCAAGGGTTTCACTCGCTAACGCTTGTTTCACCCGAGGCTTTAACTATGTCACCCTCTTCGAGGGTTTGAGTGGCTGTCTTTTCTTCATTCTTCATTCTGCTCACGCCATTTTCGCCGGACGATTGCTGATGCGAATTTCAGGGTCTTTAATGACGACCTTGCTGTACGGTGCCACCGAATGCGTGAGCCAGACGTTGCCGCCAATCACGCTCCCGCGACCAATCACGGTGTCTCCGCCAAGAATCGTCGCCCCGGAATAAATCACCACGTCATCTTCAAGCGTTGGATGCCGTTTGGTATTGCGGACCAGTTCGCCATCCTCTGTTTTTGGAAACGAAAGTGCTCCGAGGGTAACTCCCTGATAAATCTTGACGTTATCGCCGATAATACATGTCGCGCCGATGACAACGCCCGTTCCATGATCAATAAAAAACCGTTTCCCAATTTGGGCGCCAGGATGAATATCAATTCCAGTTCGACCGTGGGCATATTCCGACATGATGCGTGGAATGAGCGGCACCTTGCGTTGAAACAAGGCGTGAGCAATCCGATGGATCATAATGGCCTGCAGCCCCGGGTAGCTCAAAATGATTTCATCGTAGCTGTGGGCTGCCGGGTCACCAACGTAGGCGGCCTCGACATCCGCCGCCATGGTTTCACGGAGCGCCGGGAGATGTTCGAGTACATCGAGCACAATGGCCCGCGCCTGGTTCTTACATTCGGGGCAATCTTTACAGTTGGGAAGATCCAGTTGCCGGTCGTGACACAGGCAGAGCAGCACCTGTTTGGTCAGATCATCGTGAATTTCGGCGACCAGATCGCGAACACGGGCTTCGACCCCACCGGCATCCAGCCCGGCCATCCCAAAGTAACCTGGGAAAATGACTTCCCGAAAGGCACCCAGGATGTTGATGATGACGCTCCGTGAGGGAAGCGTTCCGCGTTCGATATGGTGAATGATGGGTTTGCAACTGGTGTATGACGCGATGACAGATTGGGAAATAGCAGCAAGTTTCGGGTCCATGTGACTGGCCGGCAACCGGTTGGTTCAACCAGGAGTTGTTCGAGAGGTGAACTTCCATTGTTGGACGGTTCGGCTGCGGGTAACTCCTTCAGGCATTGGTTCGGAAAAGAAAATACAGGTATGGATACTCTAATCCAGTCTGCCTGAGAAGTGAACCCCGAAAAGCCAGGGCTGAAAAAACCAGGGCTGAGGGTTTGGGGCTGAAGACTCGCAAGCTCGGGGCTGAATTACCCGACTCCTTCAGCTTTCACCTGTAGGTTTTTTGATTTCATCCCGAAGGGATAGCGCAAGTTTAGCCGGTGGTCAGCGTTGCTTTGAACGCGCCACCACCGGATTTGGTCATCCTCAATATTTTCTCCTGCACGGCCTGCGCCCCGTTGGGGCGCGGCTGGCACGGGAGGAAATAATAGACTGCCAGATCCGGTGGTAGGCCCAAAGCGGCCAACCAACCGGCTATCCGAACGGCAACTCTTCGAGGTGCAAGCCAAAGACCTGCAAGTAAAAGGTCACGACACCCCATCCGGATTGCTCGGAGCTTTTTTAAAGTAGTGACGATAGGCGAGTTTGACCAGGTTCCAGACCTTATTCCAGGCGATGTTGCCTTCTTCGCCGCGAATCAATTTTCCAAGAATCTGGTTGCGCAGGTGGGCTGACTCACGCTTGAGCATAAATTCCTTGGCGTGGGGGCGGGCAGCGTCAAAGAAGCTGAACTTTGGTTCAACGAGCAATCCGATGCCTTCAATCGTGGTCAGGGCGCGAATGATGAACGTGAAATTGGCGGGAATGTAGAACGGAAAGCTGTAAATTGTGTCGGCCACGGCAGCCATCAGGTCCTGAAACCGAATCATGCCGATTTTGACGCCGACATAGCGGGAAAAAATGGATTCAACCACCGGGCGAAATTCCTCTGGATCAAATCCAGGTCGCAAGAAGCCGAGCGCGATGGCGTCTCCGACAATGCCGACGATGTCGCGTTCGACAATATGGAAAAAGGCATCAATCATGCCGCTGCGCATCTCGTCGGTAATTTGCCCAACCATCCCGAAATCAAAGAAGGCCAGCCTGCCATTGGGCATCATGCGCAGGTTTCCCGGATGCGGATCCGCGTGGAAAAAGCCGTCTTCGAGGAGTTGCTTGAGGTAGGTCCGGGTCAGAAGTCGAATGATTTCAATTGGTTGATGTCCGGCAGCCTTGAGACCTTCGAGGTCAGTGAGTTTGAGACCGCCGATGTACTCCATGGTGATAATGCGGCGGGAAGAAAGCTCCGGGTAGATTCGCGGGACATACACCGTGTCTTTCCAGTCGGCAAAGTTCTGGCGAAACCGCTCGGCATTTTCGATTTCTTTCTCATAATCGGTTTCTTCGTGGATCATCCGGTCAAATTCATCCACGACGCCCAGCCAGTCAATTCCTTGAATCCATTCTGGATAGCATTCGAGGCCTGCCGCCACGTAGCGAAGTACCGTTAAATCCAGGTGCAAGATTTCTTCGAGATTGGGACGCTGGATTTTAATCACGACTTCTTCGCCTGATTTGAGCCGGGCGCGGTAGACCTGTCCGAGGCTGGCCGCTGCGAGTGGTTCGCTATCAATGCTGAGAAACAGTTCGTGAGGTGCGCGACCAAGGTCTTCGCGGATGCGTGCCCAGGCCAGTTCATTGGGGAAGCAGGGAACTTCATCCTGGAGCAGCGAGAGTTCTTTGATGTAAGCGAGCGGCAACAAATCGGGGCGGGTTGCAAGCGTCTGGCCGATTTTGATGAAAGTGGGCCCAAGTGCCGTCAGGTCTTCACGCAGGGTTTGGGCTCGTTGGGCCTCACGTTGGGCCGGATCTTTGATGGAGAGACGACGAGTGGCATACCAGACTGTCCACCGATGAGCGAGGCGCTGCCACCAGCGAGGAAGTGCGGTGCGATCCTGAACGGAGAACCATTCAACCCAGAGCGGAAAGGCAAAACCGAACATCACCCGGAAAAGCTGCCAGAGCCGTTTGTAGGCCGGCCAGCCAATTTCGCGAACGGCAGCCCAGTATGGCGCCGCATCAGGCGGGGTGGGCTGGAACTGGAGCTTTTCGGGCACGGATTGAACGGCAAGCTGTTCCTGAAATTCGATGTGTTCAATCACCAGGGCCGACGGCACCAGCGTCTCCGGTTTCGGAGCGTCCACAATGGCAGGTTGGATGGCGTCAGGTTTCGAAGCTTCCATAAAACAATAGGGTTCAGGGTTCAGGGTTCAGGGTTCGGGGTTCGGGGTTCGGGGTTTCGAAGAAAGGCAAATTTTTCGATTATTTTGCTTCTTAAGTACCTTGTCATAAATTTTCTGAGATATTGGATTTGGTAAGTGTTTGATTTTTTTCGTCTATTTCGTGTGTTTCGTGGTTCAAAATGTCTTGGAATTTTCGGTAAGGTACTTACCAATGCCAGGTGCTTCAAGCGTGATTGGTTTCATACATTATTTGTCCACGTTGAACAATTTCCTGCATAAATGGATCACCAATGGCCAGTCGTTCTTGAACTTGTTGTGGTGTTCGGACGATAACATCCATGGGAAGCAGAATATTGAGATAATTCAAAATTTGAATTGCCTGCTGAGTATGCCTTCCCTCAAACGGCATCACTACGAGCAAGTCAATATCCGATTCAGGGGTTGGATGCCCATAAGCGTGTGATCCAAAGAGAATGATTTGTTCTGGATGAAATTTTTCAGCGATTTGGTGACAAAGTAAATGGATTTGGCGCTCAATTTGTTCCATGGCTGATTCCTTCTCCGTTTCGAAAAGGTCAAATTCTTCTGGAAAGGGTTGTTGACGGCAATCCGTTTTGATGTCTTGGGTTGAGCCTCCTGAAAGGCTGCCGTTCGGATAGCCGGTTGGTTGCGCTGCTTTGAGCGCTACCCGCTGGAACCGCATCCTGTCACCGGTTTGCACCCAGGATGGGGGCAGTACGGATGTACTCAGGTTCCGTTGGTATCGCCGCTTTCCCTGATGGGTATCACGTAAACAAATCATCCACCGGTATGGTCCAACCAGGAACAGCGGGTTCAGCTTCGGCGATTTCGCCCCGGCGGTAAATGGTTGGAGCATCAGGATCAGTTGACCGATAAACCTTGACGATTGATTCACTTAACAGATCAACATCCCAAACGACCACTGTTCCCGCCGCAAAGTAGTCGCGCCGTTTTTCCGCCATTTGGAGTTCAGCTTCCGGGCCGTAGTCATTTTCACTTCGCACCTCAACCGCAAACACGGGAGCGCCTTCAAGGAATTTCATTCCAGTCCGCGGGCCGGTGTGAAAGGCGGCGTCCGGGCTAAAGGAAGCGCGGTTTGGGAGGTTGACCCGAAATCCGACGTTGTCCGGGTAGGCAAAGCCGGTGCCTGATTGGCGTTCATACTGACGCAAACTGGAATAAATATCGCCGGCAGTTCGACCTGGATCTCCACCTGTGGGAGGCATAGACACAATTTCTCCGTTGACGAGTTCCGCTTTGGCGTGATTGGGAACCTGTATCAAATCATCAATTGTGGCTTTGTGAGGAAGTGTGAGCATCCGGGTTTCCTCCAGATAAGTTGAAGTTGAGGGAACCCGATTGTACCAGCGGGAGGAAGGAATACCAATTTGGAATCACATGGTTCGATTTGTAGAAGGCTAAGTTATTTAATCAAATAGACTTAACGAACTACTGACTACGGACTGTTGACTACAAATTAATATAAATTCTAATCGAGGCCGGGGAGTTTCCCGATTGGAGACTTCAAGGGGCCGGTGTTCCCGGTACTTTGGCGAGGGAGAAACTGGAGCAGAACAAAGATCACGATGCACACACCCAGGTAATACCAGAGTGAACCCATAAAGGCTGCCGTATACGCCTGGGATTGGCTGACATTGGGCATGGCCTGACGCTGACCCAGGATGCCGAAAAAAATCACCCCGACAATGGCAATTCCAAGTGCTCCGCCAATTTGTTGCACCGTAGTCAATATCCCTGTTGCCGCTCCAGCAATTGCCCGTCTAACTTTGGCGAGAATCATATTATAGAGTGGTGTGGTAATGAGTCCCATCCCGGCTCCCTGGATCATCAGGGCAATGGAAAGGGCAAAAAAATTGATATTTTCACTGTTGGTCAAGAGCGTTAGATAGGCAATTAGTGGACCCAACCCCATAAGAATGATTCCAATGGTCAGGGTTTTCTGGCCAAATCGTTTGGTGAGTTGAGAGGCAAAAATCGACCCTGAAATAAATCCTAATGCCATTGGAGTGAGGGTTAATGCTACCCAGAGGGGTTTAAATTTAAGTCCAACCTGAATGAAAATCACAAACGTGAAGTAAAACGAGCTTTGGGTTGTTGCGTAAAGGAGTGCCACGATCAATCCGATGACATAGGTTCGATTTGTGAGAAGCCCTTCTGGAATCAGTGGAGAGCTATCTTGAGCACTGGCTTTGAGATGTTCATAGCGCAAAAAAAGCCCAATGATGAGGATTGATCCAACCAGGCAGAGGATGGCGATTGGTGGCCAGCCAGCTTCGCGTCCAACCACAAGTGAGCCAACCATAAAGGCAAGCCCCAGCGCCAGAATTCCTACTCCAAGCAAGTCAAGGGACGTGCCAAAGTAAGAACGTGACTCACGCAAAAATTTTGGAGCAAAGCTGGCTGCCAGGATGTAAATAGGCACGCTCACGAGAAAAATAGCTCGCCATCCAAACCATTGGACAATCGCACCGCCGATGAAAAGCCCCAGGAGTGCTCCTGAGCCAAGCGCTGCATTGTAAAATCCAAATGCTTTATTGCGTTCTTTGAGGTTAAAACTCACTGAAAGGATTGACAGAACTTGGGGTGAAATGAGTGCCCCAGCCAAACCTTGTATTACAAATAAGCCAATGATCAAATAAATATTGTGCAGCAGGCAACACATTCCCCAACAAACGGCATACCCGAGTGTTCCAACGATAAACATGCGTTTGCGTCCGAAGAGGTCCCCAATCCGTCCGCCAGTGATCAAAAAACTGGCGGTGGCAATCTGGTACGAAGCCACAATCAATTGCATTTGGGCTGATTTCGCCATCAGTTCCTCTTGCATTGAAGGAATGGCAACATAGGTCAGAAAGCCATCGAGTGAGAGGGAAAACATAATGGCTGACAAAACTGCCAGGCTTTTCCATCGGGTTGGGTCAGGGAGGGCTTCAAAGGTGGTGCTCGTGTGGGCAAAAGGGAGTTCGCGGGTCATTTCAGTTTCAACAGATGAGTTTCCTGGTTCAAAATCTGGCTTTCAGTGGAGTATTTCGGGTGGAGGTGCGATCCCCAGGAAAGCAAAACTCTGAATTCCAGAAAAACAGTGGGCACCGCAAGGGTGCCCGTTGTGTGAGTAGAGAGTTGTTTGTGGTTTTCCCCTCAATTCAATTGAATCGAGAGAACGTACAACCTGTGAATTTTGAGAGATATTCAAGCACTTGGTTCCTCGCCGGTCCAACATTAAAAGGTAAGCCGAACACCAAATTGGAAGAGCCGTGGTGCAAACGAACTCAAATATCGATTCCGGGTGACGGTATAGCGACCGTTTTCTTGTGGTGGAAGATTAAAATTCCCGTCGGCGTCCCGTTGGAAAATGCGATTGAATTGATCAATATTGACCCGGTTGAAAAGATTAAACACCTCAGCAATGACTGAAACCGAATAGCGTTCTTTGATCGAGAAGTTCCGGGTCAACCGGACATCAACATTAGAAAAATTGGGCGAAACACCGACATTTCGCCCAATTGGGCGGGAAACACCATCTGGGCCAACCACTTGCGGGCGATCATAGAGCACGTCGTTTGAATCCAGATCGGCACCAGCCTGGAGGTTAAATGGACGACCGGAATTGAGTGCGATAATGGTTGAGAGCGAAAAGTTTTTCAAGAATTTGTTCTGGGTATAGTTTAAATCCCACGACCCTGAGAACAAAAACCGGTGGCGGACATCCTGAAGTGATAATCCGCGTTCGCTGCGCAGGTTAAAGACATTCTCGATTTCCTGAACGCCACCCACATAGTCTGACGAGTTATCAATCGTTTTCGAAAACGTGTAGCTGGCCTGAAAGCCAAAATTATTGGCAAACCGGCGATTGATCGAACTTGACAGGCCATGGAAATAGCTATCAAAGGCTGATTCGTAATACAGAACTGCCCCACGGGCGGTATCAACCCGGCCATTGAGATAACTCTGGGCCAAAATTGGTTCCGGTCGAACCACTGGATTTACATCACGCGTGCCAAAGAGCCGAATGCCGCGTGTGTAGTTGTACGATATATTCAGAATTGTCTTTGGAGTCAGGAAATAGTTAAAACCCAAACTTGTTTGTTGAGTGTAGCTGGTTTGTAGATTTTGTTGAACTTCGTCCTCCAACCCAAATTGGCGGGTAAACCCTACGTTTTCAGGAATCTGGTCTGAAGCTGGGAAGTTACGCGTTGGGCGCTGGAAGGTCAGGATCGTTTCGGGCAGCAGTTGGAATGAGGTGGTGCGACCTTTGGGAAAGGCGGCAAAGATCGGTCCGATATTTGGGGTTGCGAAAAACAACCCATACGTGGCGTACAGCGAAAGTTTAGGAAATTTACTTGGGTTATATGACAGTGCCACGCGTGGACTGAGGTCGCCTTTATTGCCATCCAAAAACTGCGTGGTGAACCGGTCATAGCGCAGGCCCAGCTTGAGCATCAGGTTATCACGCAATTTGATGTCATCTTGAATAAAGGTGGAAAAGAAGTTTTGAGTCACCTCTAGTGGTTTTTGGGAAATGAATCCCTGGGCATAAAAGGTCGGAAGCGGCAGGTTGGCCAGGTCCAGGTTGTCTGGGAAATTTGGAGAATTGGCAAACAAGGGTACCAGTGGTGCCAGGGCGCTCAAAAATGTCTTTTGATCCGCTGACCGCAAGCTGGGATCAAACGCCTCAAGCGCACTAAAAAAACCATCTCCTGGCAAGCCAATAAATCGCAAATCCAGGTCATTAAACGTAATTGAACCCTGTTCACGGCTGGGAAGGCGGTTTTTCGCCATAATCCGCAGGAAATCAACCCCGAATTTAAGCTGGTGGTTGCCTCGTGAAAGCGAGACGTTATCCACAATCTGGAAAATGTTGACCCGTCGTGGCTGGTTGAGAAAGATCGGTGGTCCGAAGACGATGCGACCTACATCGCCGCTATTGATTGACACCCGGGGACTCACCGTATCAGTCAGCACATCCTGAGACCGATGGCTATACAGGAACCTGGTTTCATTCACCATGTTCAGATTGGCGTTGATATAGGTATTGCTGGCGGCAAACTGATTATCATTGAGCCGCTGTGTCCCCGAGTTGGATCGGTCGGTTAACGCCCCAACCGGCTCAAAGTTACCGTCGAAAGTTCCACCATAATTGTAGCGCAGGGTAAGCAGGTTGTTGGCATTGACCTGCATGTCGGTTCTTGCCAGGACAGAGGTGTTTCCGAGTGCAAACGGTTGGGCCCCATTATCAACATAGGAAAACCCGATTCGGCGGGCTGATTGAACAATATTTTCAGGAATGGTGATAATGTTGTTTTGTTTCACTGAAAGACGCTCAAATGAAGCGAAATAAAAGAGTTTATCTTTTTTGATCGGACCGCCGACTGTCGCGCCAAACTGGTATTGTTTATACGGCGGATTTTCCTCGGCAAAGGCATTGCGGGCACTGACGGCATCGTTGCGGACAAAGAAAAAGGTCGTTCCGTGGTGATCGTTTGTCCCACCTTTGGTCACGATGTTGACCACCCCGCCCAGGGCGCGGCCAAATTCAGCCGAATAGCTATCTGAGACCACCTGAAATTCGCGCACGGCTTCCTGACTAAATGTTGACCGGACGGTGCCAACGTTACTGTCGTTGTTGTCCAATCCATCAATGGTGACGTTGTTTTGGCGGCTTGACTGGCCATTAAACGATAATCCGGAAGTTGCGGCCACCCCTTGAACCGGTAGCCGGTCAACCGTCACCCGTGGGGCCGTAACGGCAAAATCCAGGAAGTTCCGGCGGTTGATAGGCAGATTGTCAATCCGGTCCGACCCATTGATGGCGCTGCTTTCGGTCTTGCCTTGTTCAAAGGAAACTGCGGCCTCAACGTTGACGGTTTCGACGGCGCCTTCAGGCACCAGTGTCATTTGAACCAGCGCTGAAGTACCGATATTGATCAGTACCCGTTCTTTTTTCGGTGCAAAGCCTTCGAGTTCCACCAGAACTTCATAATTTCCAGGCGGCAATTGCAAAAATTGATAGTTGCCGTCTTCATCGGCGTCAGCAGTCCGTTCCAGATTGGTTTCAATTTGTCTGGCTTTGACTGGGGCACCGGCAATCACCGCACCGCCAATGTCTTTCACCCGCCCAACAATCATGCCAGTGGTTGAGCCGCTTTGGGCTTTCACTGTTGAAATCGGAGTATTCAAGCTGATGGCAACTACACTCAAGAGGCTCAACAAGCCCAAAAAAACAGTATTCCGTAATAGATTGTTGGTCGACATAGGTTTTTTCATCAGAGGGTGCAGGGAAGTTTAAGAAGTTAAGGGTTATAGAAAACTTACAGGAAGGTTGAGAGTTGACTGTTGATACCCTCTTGCATTTTTTCAAGGATTTGCATGTATTCTCTGAAAACCTGGATAATTGCTTCTGGCTCGAAATAGGCAATGTCGTAGGTCGCCCATATCGAAACAGATTGACTTGGTGTGATACTGAGGCTGAGCGGATAATGCCAGACATCATAGCATTCTTCTTCTGCCCATTCCAAATCAGTGGTTGATGGATTTTTGGCTTCGCCCCGGTAGTAGTTTTGAAAACGGATTACACTTAAACCCTTGAGTGCCTGGATTGAAGGATATTCTGATGGGCAGTCTGCCCCCCAGGGAAAATGTGGAACTTGCTGTATCTCTAGCAATTGGGTATGAAGCGCCTGAATCCATTCAATCACAAGTTGCTGTTTTGAAAGGTGCGTACATAAAGGTACTGTATTCATCAGTAGCCCAACAATAAATTCAGCCTTTGGTAGATCAATTGCTCGTCCTGAAACAGTGACTCCAAAAGTTATGAAAGGCTGATCATTATGGCGAGCCAAAAGCAAAGCCCAGGCTGCCTGGAAAAGAGTGCTCAACGTTATCTGGGCCGCCCTGGCAACCTGTGAGAGCCTTTGAGTTTGAGTTTCTGAAATGGTGAAGTGATAACCACTATATTGTTGACCCATTTCACTTTTTGAAAGGGTTTTTCGTGTATAAGGAAGGATCGTAGGCTGCGATACTTGAGAAAGAACCTGTCTCCAGAAATGTTGAATTGGCTGTAAATCCTGATTTTGATACCACTTCCAAAAAGTATTGTAACTTGGGGAGGTTGGGAGTTGAGGATTTTTTCCTTGAGATAGGGCTCGATAGACAATTTGAACTTCATTCAAAACGAGAGACACACTCCATCCATCAACCAGTAAGTGAGGTAGTGTCCAAACCAGCCAGGCTGTGGTTGAGGAAGTTTGAATAAAACTAAGCCTCAAGAGGGGGGCTTCGTCCAAATCAATCCTTCGCTCTCGATCTTGTATCAACCAGGATCGAAATTGGGCTCTTTGTTCCTCAAAGGGAAGGTTTGTCCAATCGAGTTCAACCCAATAATCCTGCTGTTTACCCAGAATAAGTTGAAGAGTACCAATTTCATCCTGGTTGACAAAGACACTTGAAAAAATCGGGTGGCGTTGCAACACGTATTGCCACGCCGTTTTCAGTTTCCCCGTATCAAAGTGGCCTTTCACTTCTATTGCATTTTGCAACCGGTATACACTTAGGTTGGGAGTCTTTTTGAGGTGTTCCAGCATGGCTTGCTGACCAGCAGTTAGTGGGAACACCGCTTTGGCTGAGTGATAGCGTTGGAGCAACCAGGATTGCTGTTCAAAACTGAGTTGGACAAAACTGTTTTCAAAGTGTGGAGATCCCTGACCTGATCCAGATCGAAGTTGATCAATGATTGACCGGAGTTTAATCATGAGTAATTGGGTAAGATGATCAACGGTTCCCAGATGATGAACATTGGTGCCATACGCCCAATCAATTTTAAGTTGCTTATTTTGAATTGCTGCAGAGAAATCAAATAAGTATTTTCTCTGGGCACGGGGACTATGAAATCCTCCATCAATTGACTCTAATTGGTTAAACAATTGAGAGTTTCCGATTGTCTGATCAATCTGACTCAAGTAATTGTAACTGATTTGTGCCTGGGGGAGTTGTGAAAATTGGACTTGAACCTCTGGATCACTCAAATATCGGAGAACCCCAAATCCAATTCCCCGGTTTGGAACTTTGCTCAGGGTGGTTTTCACATGCTGAATGGCGGCATTCATTGTGGTTTGCGGTGCGACCTCAATAACAAGTGGATAAATCGAAGTAAACCATCCAACTGTTCGAGACAGGTCAACATTTTGGAAAAGGTCTTCACGGCCATAGCTTTCCAAGTCAATGAAGACTGTTTGACTTTGTGTCCATTCAGAAATTGTCAGAATAAGACAGGAAAGAAGTACCTCATTGACAGATACCTGGAAAGTAGGCTGGAGTTGCCGCAGAAGACACTCCGTTTCGGACTCGTTCAATGAAACACTAATGTGCGCAACGGAACCTTCGGTATTAATTCCCTGACTATTAACTGGCAAAATGCCAACTGATCCCCAATTCAGACCAAGCCAGTATGCTTGCTCCTGTTTGAGTGTTTCTGAGTCTGCATAGCTTCGAAGTTGTTTAGCCCAGTGTTGAACTGGTGTTGTTTTCATCGGCAACTGGACAGGTAGTTCTTGAAGGATTTGCAAATAGGCAGTCTCCAGGTCTTCCAAAAGAATCCGCCAGGAAATTGCATCCACAACCAAATGATGGATGGCAATAAATAATTGGTCGGTTTCAGTTTCCCCAAATGAAAGCTGAATCATCCGGATGAGAGGGCCTTCGGAAAGGTTCAAGCTGGCTTGAGCTTCTCTGAGAGCTTGATCACATTTTTTCTTTCTTAATTCATTTGGGGCGTCAGAAAAAGCGATATGTATATAAGGAAGATTGTCATCTGGTTGCTGGTATGACTGAACCCATTGGCCTTCCTCAAAGAAAAACCGGGTGCGCAGGGCATCATGCTGTACAAGCAACCTGAAAAGCGCTTTTTGGAGGATTTCGTCTTTTAATTTATCCTTCGTGCTGAGCAGAATTGCCTGATTCCAATGATGTGAATCTTCCAGATTTTGCTCAAAAAACCAGCATTGGATTGGTGTTAGCAAGCCAGAACCTAAAACGAGACCCTGTTCGCTGGTTGCTATTTGAGGAGTTACACTCCTTTGAGCAAGCTGAGCAATCGTTGGGAATTGAAAGAGTTGTTTTGGAGAGATTTGAACCCCAGCCTGATTGGCTTTTGAAATTACCTGAATACTCAAAAGCGAATCACCGCCCAAAGCAAAGAAGTTGTCATAAACTCCAACCTGTGTCAGTCCAAGTACCTCACACCAAATTCGAGCAAGTGTAGTCTCTGTTAATGTTTGAGGAGCCGTAAATTCGACTTTGCTGGTTACTCCATATTCAGGAGCCGGAAGGAGTTTGCGATCTACCTTGCCGCTGGTGGTGAGGGGGAAGGTCTCCAGGGTGACAAAGGTCGCTGGAATCATATAGTCCGGCAATCGCTGGCCAAGGTGTTGACGCAGGTCAGCCGGGGAAGGAGTTGTTCCAGCCGGGAGCACGTAGGTGACAAGGCGTTTGTCACCGGGACGGTCTTCACGAGCCATCACCACGGCCTGTCGAATGCCAGGATGGTCTTCCAGTGCGGCTTCAATTTCACCGAGTTCAATCCGAAAGCCACGAATCTTGACCTGATGGTCAAGGCGGCCAAGGTATTCAATATTGCCGTCAGGGAGAAACCGGGCAAGGTCACCGGTTCTATACAGGGTTCGGGGTTCAGGGTTCAGGGTTTGGCCTTGAGCCTGGGAAAGTTCCGATGTTTCCCTGAAGCCTTGCTCCAAACTTTCCTTAGCCTGGCCATCAATTGAATCATGCTCTGTTGCTTCAGAATCTCTGAACCCTGAACCCTGAACCCTGACCCCTGAGATGAATTTCTCAGCCGTCAGTTCCGGACGATTCCAGTAGCCGCGACCAACCCCGATTCCGCCTATATGCAATTCACCGGGAACTCCAATCGGGGTTGGCTGGCCGAAGGAGTCGAGAATGAAAATCTGAAGATTGGCAATCGGACGACCAATCGGGACAAAGGGAAGTGGAGAATTGGGTGTGCATTCCCAAAAGGTGACGTCCACTGCTGCTTCAGTCGGGCCATAGAGGTTGTGGAGTTCGCACAAGAGCCGGTCAAAGAACCGTTGCTGAAGGTCGAGCGAAAGGGCTTCACCGCTACAGATGACCCGTTTGATCGAGGTGCAGGTTTCAACCTGTTCTGCCTGGAGAAAGGCCACCAGCATTGACGGAACAAAATGCAGGGTAGTGATGTGATGCTGGCGGATTACCTCAACCAGATAGGCTGGATCTTTGTGCATCCCAGGTTGGGCGACAACCAGTTGGGCACCAGTCAGAAGTGGCCAGAAGAATTCCCAGACCGAGACGTCAAAACTGAAGGGTGTTTTTTGAAGGACGCGATCTGCTGGGGTGAGGTGATAGGCATCCTGCATCCAGCAGAGGCGGTTGACGATTCCCCGATGCTCATTCATTGCACCTTTGGGTTTCCCCGTGGACCCAGAGGTGTAAATGACATAGGCAAGATGGGTTTCAGTTACGGGACTGGCAAGATTGTGAACTGGAAAGTTGGAAAGTGTGGACCAGTCACGATCAAAACAGAATACCTGAGCGGAAACCGACTGTAACCGATCAAGCAAGGTCGAATGGGTCAGAACGACTGGCGCCTGGGCATCTTCAATCACATAGGCGAGGCGATCCTGGGGATATTCGGGGTCAAGCGGGACATAGGCACCACCGGCTTTGAGGATGGCGAGCAAGCCAACGACCATTTCCAGGGAGCGTTCAACACAGATCCCAACCAGGACATCCGGACCAACGCCCTGGTGCTGCAGGGAATGGGCGAGTTGATTGGCCTGGGAGTTGAGTTCGTGGTAGGTCAAAGACTGGTCTTCAAAGACAATTGCGATGGCATCTGGGGTGCGTTCAACCTGGGCTTCAATCAACTGGTGCAGGCAGACATCACGCGGGTAATCAGCCTGGGTGGCATTCCATTCGACCAGCAGTTGGTGGCGTTCAGCTTCAGTCAGGATTGGGAGGTGTCCAACTGGGAGAGTTGGATTTGAAACGGCCCCAGTCAGGAGGGTTTCATAGTAGCTGAAGAACCGGTCAATGGTTGATTGGTCAAAGAGATCGGAATTGAATTCAAAGGTGATAGCCAGTCCCTGGGGAGATTCCTCGACGTCACAGGTCAGATCAAATTTGGCAATCCGGGTTTCACTTTCCACCAGTTCAAGCTGCAGGTCGCCAAAATCAAACGTGAGGTGGGGTGTGTTCTGCATCACGAACATCACCTGAAACAAAGGCGAACGACTCAAATCCCGTTCGGGATGGAGTTCTTCAACCAGCTTCTCAAAGGGAACATCCTGATGGGTAAAGGCATCCACCGTGGTTTGGCGAACCTGGGCGAGCAAGTCAAGAAACGTGGGATTGTGGGAAAGGTCAGCGCGCAGAACCAGGGTGTTGACAAACAGACCAATCAGGTTTTCGGTTTCAAGCTGGTTGCGCCCGGCGATGGGGGTGCCAACGGCAATGTCACTCTGCCCACTCAGCCGATGGAGCAGGGTCTGGAATCCGGCCAGCAAGACCATAAACAGTGTGGCGTGGTGCTGACGGCTAAGCTGAGTAAGCTGGTCAACCAGTTCCCTGGAATAGAGGGTCTTCACTCGTGCCCCCCGAAAACTCTGGATTGCTGGTCGGGGTCGGTCGGTGGGGAGGTTGAGTGATTCCAGGCCCGCCAGTTGTTGTTTCCAGTAGTCAAGCTGAGGTCGCAACCGCTCATCCGTCAGCCAACCGCGTTGCCAGACGGCAAAGTCGGAATATTGAATCGTGAGTGACGGCAAGGGGGATGGCTGGTGATGGAGAAAGGCTTGATACAGGGTGTGGAGTTCAGTGAGGAAAACACTCAACGACCAGCCGTCGGCTGCGATGTGATGAATGGTCACCAGGAGAATGTGCTGGTCTGGCGCCAGGCGCAGCACGGAAAAGCGGATCAACGGGCCTGCCGTGAGGGAGAACGGCTGATGGGCTTCCTGACTGGCAAGGGTCTGGACCTCGGATTCCTGGTCAGGTACCGACAGGGAGGAAAGATCAGTGATTGAGAGCTGTTGATCACCAACCGGTGCAATCACTTGCACTGGCTGACCGTCAACCTGAGCAAAAGTGGTGCGCAGGGCTTCGTGGCGGGAAATGATTTCATTCAGACTCTGGGCCAGGGCCTCAACATCAAGCGGTCCGCTGAGTCGGAGCACGCCCGGCATATTGTACATCGGGCTATCTGGTTCAAGTTGATCCAAAAACCAGAGGCGTTGCTGGGCAAACGACAGCGGCAGGTGCTGATCGCGTAAAACCCGACTGATCGGAGGTGAAGCCTGAAAATCTGCCTGAGGATGAGCCACAAGCTGAGAGAAAGCTTCCAGAGTTGGCGCTTCAAACAGGGAACGCACCGGGAGTTCAATCTGAAGCACCGTGCGCAACCGGGAAATAACTTGAGTGGCCAGAAGTGAATGTCCTCCCAGTTCAAAGAAATGGCTGTGTAGATAAAGGGGGCTATCCCCCAGGACCTCCCGCCAGATTCCAGCCAGAATCTCTTCGAATGGGTTCAACATGCGGCTGGTTGGGAGTGATTGGTCTAGTTGGTATCCTTCTGGTGGAGGCAAAGCACGCTGATCAATTTTCCCATTAGGTGTCAAAGGAAATGAATCGAGGATCACAAAAGCGGCAGGGAGCATATAGGCAGGGAGCCGCTGGCTCAAGTACTGACGCAGGTTATTGATCGGAATTTGTGCTTCGGGTGCAAGTAAATAGGCGACAAGGCGTTTGTCGCCTGGGCGATCTTCGCGAACCACAACCAATGCCTGTTTGATAAATGGATGATTTCCCAAAGCCACTTCAATTTCACCCAATTCGATGCGAAAACCACGCAACTTAACCTGAAAATCAATGCGTCCGAGGAATTCAATATTTCCGTCAGGAAGATACCGGGTAAGATCGCCAGTGCGATAGAGGCGGGCTGTAGGATCGGATGAAAAAGGGTTTGGAATGAACTTTTCAGCAGTGAGTTCAGGTCGATTCAAATAGCCACGAGCGAGACCGTCACCGCCAATGCAGAGTTCACCAGGGACGCCGATTGGAACAAGCTGCAAATTACGGTCTAGAATATACGCCTGAACATTGGCCATAGGGCGGCCAATTGGAAGTTCTGTCCAGGTTTCCATTTCAGGCGACCAGGCCGGTGGCGCATAGGCAATGCACGTCACGGTTGCTTCGGTCGGACCGTAGCCGTTGATCCAGGGTGCACGGCCTTGGCCAAGTTTTTGCCATTGGGCCGATGTGACCGGCGAGGCTTTTTCCCCGCCAACAAAAGCAATTCGCAGACTGACGGGAAGTGGTGTGTTTGAGGTGACCAGTTCACGTGCCAGTTCGCTAAAGTAGGCCGTCGGTGGGTCAATTACCGTTACTCGATGGCGGTCAATAAATTCAATAAATTCAGCGTAAGATGGAACAACTTTGTGGGTTCTAAGCACTACTGTGGCGCCACAAGTCAAGGCTGAAAATATCTCTTCGGCAGCCGTGTCGAAATTGAGTGAAGCAAATTGCAAGAAACGGTCGCTGGCACTCAGTTTCAGCAGGTGCTGAACTGCGGAACACAAATTGACGATGTTTTGATGAGTGATCAACACCCCTTTGGGCAGTCCGGTTGAGCCTGAAGTGTAGATGACATAGGCCAGATTCTCGGGTTCCGGGTTCTGGGTTCCGGGTTCCGGGTGCTTGAAGGTTGAAGATTCAAATGTGTTGATGTTCACAATCTCTGACTGGTGGGCAGGTAAAAAAGCTTCGGATTTATTGTCGGTCACAATCACCGGAAACTGGGCATCCTGAATCATAAAGATCAGGCGTTCTTGCGGATAGGTTGGGTCAAGTGGAACATAGGCGCCACCAGCTTTGAGGATTGCCAGTAATCCGATGACCATTTCCAAGGAGCGTTCGACACAGATCCCAACCAGGACATCTGGACCAACGCCCTGGTGCTGCAGGGAATGGGCAAGTTGGGTGGCCTGGAAATTGAGTTCACCGTAGGTCAGGGACTGGTCTTCAAAGACAACCGCAATTGCATCTGGGGTTCGTTCAATTTGGGCTTCAATCAACTGGTGCAGGCACACGTCACGCGGGTAATCAGCCTGAGTGGCATTCCATTTTTCCAATAGGTCAAGTTCATTTTGTGACACAAGTTGCAACTGATCAATTAAGCAGGTTGGTGCCTTGAGTGAAGAATCAAGCAATGTCTGATAATTGAGGGCCATCCGTTCAATTGTCGTTTTTTCAAACAAATCGGTATTAAATTCCAAAGAAAGGATGAATCTTTCTTGAGTTTCAACGACGGCCAGTGACAGGTCAAACTGCGCGATTCGTTCCTCAACCGGATACGGGGCAATTTGTAATCCACCAAAATCAACTGGTGGCTGGTCTTTCCCCGAGATCAGGGCTGAAAGATGATGTAAGCCCTGTTCTGGCAAGCGATCAAAGACAAAAGAACATTGAAAAAGTGGTGATCGGCTTGGGTCACGGACCGGGTTTAATTGTTCAACGAGGAGCGGGAATGGATAATTTTGATGGTCCAATGCCTCAAACACTGTTTGCTGAACCTGTCGCAAAAATGTCAGAAAATCAGGATTCCCGCCACAATTGGCCCTCAATACCACTGGGTTGACAAAATAGCCAACACAGCGATTGAACTGAGTTGAAGTCCGACCGGCAAATGGACTCCCAACCCAAATATCATCTTCTTGGGTGTACCGATGGAGTAAAATGTAGAAGGTAGTAAGAAGCACTACAAAAGGCGTGGTTTTCGCTTCAAGAGTAAAGTGTTTAAGCCGTTCAGATAAGCCTTTGTTGACGACAGTTTCAATCTTTGTACCCTGGTAGGTTTGTATCTGAGGACGAGGTTTATCAGTTAACAGATTAAGTAATGGTGCATCTCCGGCAAGTTGTGTTTTCCAGTAATGCCAATCATTTTTGCCAGATTCGGAGTGTAACCACTGTTCCTGCCATTGCACAAAACCGGCATAAGTAGATTGAATTTCTGGTAATTGTACTTGAATGTTAGTCATCTCCGCTTTGTATAGTTGGCGTAGCTCATCAAGTAGAATAGTCAACGACCAGAAATCAATTACAATGTGGTGCAGAACAGTCAACAGCACGTAGTCCAACTTTGAACAACGCCACAAACTCACTCTGAGGATTGGGCCTTGAGAGAGGTCAAACGGGCGATAAGCTTCTGACTTCAGGTCTGAATCAATAATTTCTTTGGCCCAGTTGGTGGCGTCGATTTCTACAAAAGAGACATTCAAATGTGGGTGGACGATCTGAATTGGTATTCCATTTTGAACACCAAACGTTGATCGCAACACTGGGTGGCGATCAATCAATTTTTGAAATGATTGACGGAGAGCTGTAGAGTTAACTGGAGAGGTAATACGTAGCGATGAAATGACGTGATAGGCACTGCTTTCTGGGGTTAGTTGGTGCAGAAACCACAAAGCACGTTGACCGTGTGAGAGGGAGTGGCTTTCCGGGCGAGGCTGATTTTTGATCTCAAGAAGTTTTTTTAAAAGTGCACGTCTTTGCTCTGTGGTCAGATTGGAAATATCTGGGAGATCACTGCCCATGCGATGATCCTCCGCTGGTAAGCATTTGTTGTAAAAGGGCTTTAACTTGTTCGTCAGAAAGTTGATCTACTTTATCTAACAAATCATCCGTGGTTCCACGTGGAGATTGGCTGTGATTTAACGGTACTGGCGGCGAAACAGGTGGTTCTAAGGATATTGCCGTTATCTTCACGGTTGCTGGAGCCGGAGTTGCTGACAATGATTGATGTAGCGTTGTGGTCAGTGTGTTCAGTGATGCCTCTTGAAGAAATGAAGCTACTGGGAGCACGGCGCCCAAATCACTTTCAATCTGGCTGCGAAGTGTAACTGCCATCAAGGAGTCAAATCCAAGCGACATCAGCGAAGTAAACTGCTCAACCCGTGAGGGTTTAATTCCTAGAGTCTGTGCGACTGCGGTTTGGAGATATTCTTCCAGCAGTTGCCTTCGATCATCAAGGGGCATTGTAAAATAAGTTTCCCGTTTCAAACCCAGGCGGACTGTTGTCTGGCTGGGAGGTGGGGCCGGTTGGTTGGTTGGTTCAGTAATGTAATTAAGCAGTGGAGAGGTCATCAGGGACGGGAAAAGCTGTTTCAGTTGCCCCCAATCAAATCGAGCTCCAATCAAAGTCGGAACCTGGGAATCCAGGTTATAGTGGAGGATTTGCAATCCCGTAGCAGGTGACAGAAGGTTAATTCCTGAGGCTGGGTTTTTGCCGGCTGCTGTGTTCCGGGCTGCCATTCCAACCTCTGCCCACGGCCCCCAATTGATGGTACTGGCCTTGTATCCATTTTGACGTAACCAGTGAACAATCGCATCTTGAAAGGTATTGCCAGCAGCATAATTGGCTTGCCCGGGTGAGCCCAGGACTGATGCCAGCGAACTAAAGTTAACAAAGAAGTCCAGTTCCTCTGGGGAAAATGCATTGGCCAGATGCCATGTGCCAAGGATCTTAACCCTTGTGACAGACAACAATGCTTCCCGGTTCAAATTGTAGAGTGATTGATCTTCAAGCACACCAGCAGCATGAATCACGCCTCGAATTGGCGGCCAGCCTTCATCGGCATAGGTTTGAAGAAACTGTCCGAGTTGTTCAGCACTTGAAACATCAAGCGCGATTGTTTGAACATTGACTCCTAAAGCTTCAAGATCACGGATGGCTGCAATTTGTTGTTTTTGGAGAGAATCCTCTGGGTACGCTTTCCATTCATTTCGGGCTGGAAGAGGCGTCCGACTGGTCAAAATCAGGCGCCGGGCACCCTGTTGCGCCATCCACTGAGCCACAATCAATCCAAGTCCGCCAAGTCCCCCTGTGATGAGATAGCTTGCATTGGTTCGCCAGACCAGCGACGGGTGAAGGGTGAGGTTCTGTGTGACCTTAACGAGCCGAAGCCCATAGATGCCATCTTTTCGAAAAGCAAGCTGATCCTCACCCATCAAGTTGAGGATGGCTGTTCGTGTAGAGTGAACGGACTCCTCAGTCGTGAAGTGGGTGTCTAGATCAAACATCCCTCCCCAGTACTGAGGCATTTCACGAGACAAGGTGCGCCCAAATCCCCAAACTGGTGACTGGAGTAATCCATCTAAAGTTGGATCATTGGATACATTTTGGACCCCCTGAGTCCCAATCCAAAAAAGAGGTGGGGTTATAAATTGCTGGGCAAATACTTCCTGTAACGTGAAGAGGATGCCTGTGCAGGTGACATCGACAGTTGTTTCAAAAGTTGAATCGGCGAATTGTTCAATGGTAGGTGCATTAAGTGGCCATAAGTACAACACACGGCTGGGAATAGCTCCGGTTTGATGAAGCCAATCGAACAATTGCCGAAATTGATCTCGACTGGCTGGGTTAAGTCGAACCTGGTTGGAATCACTGATCTCAAAATCAGATCCTGGATGCACCACAAAGCATGTGGCTCCACTGGCAGTTAATGATTGTGCCAAGCTGTCGCCGATTCCAGAGAGATCACTAAAAATAAGCCAGTTCCCAGTTGATTCCGCAGTTGTGCTTGATACCTCAATTTGTTTCCAAATAAGTTGGTGAAGCCAGCCGTCCAGTGAGTCTGAAGGTGTTTCTTTGATAGAAGGAATCAATGGCTTTGAATTCAACTCTTGATTCCATTGGACATCAATCCAGCACCGTTCACGTTGCCACGGATAGCTGGGCAGTTTTATTCGGTGACCAGATGTTCCATAGAGTCCTGACCAGTTAACATTGCATCCTTTTGCATAAAGAGTTGCTAGGCTAGAGCACAAACTCAAAAACCCATTTTCACCTCGTCTTAAGGAAGAAAGAATCACAGTATCAAGTTTTTGAGATTGGAAGCATTCGCGAATGGCTGGGCTTAACACTGCATGCGGCCCCAGTTCCAGAAAAACCTCATATTTTTCCGGTGCCATGGTTTCGATGGCCTGGGTAAAGCACACTGGTTCGCGCAAATTCCGTCCCCAATAGGCTGGTGAAAAGTCGCCGAAGGTAGGAGGTTTGCCAGTTACCGTTGAAAAAATTGGTATCGCTGCATTGTGTGGGGTCAGGCCATAAAGCGTTCCAGCCAGTTCGTGTTGCAGAAAGTCAAGTTGTGGGCTGTGGAACGCATAGTTTTGGGTAATTACCCGGGCAAAGATGCCGCGCGACTGCAGGTGTTCGACAAGGGCTTCAACCGATTTGGGATCGCCAGAAACAGTAAGTGATGTTGGACTGTTTTCAGCGGCTACTGACAGGGTTGGGAACAGCTTGAGCAGTTCCTGAAATTCGGTTTCTGAAATGGCCGCCGCTGCGGTTTTTCCTTTTCCAGCCGCCTTTTCCATAATCCGACCACGATGGAAAATCACATGGAGCGCATCCTGGAGTGTCAGGACTCCGGCCACGTGGGCCGCCGCAACTTCGCCCATGCTATGTCCGACAACCGCATCCGGGACAATCCCAACCTGTTTCCAAAATGCGGCCAGCGCAACTTGAAGGCTAAAGATCGTCGGCTGGGCAATATCAGTTCGACTGAGTCTCGAATGGGCCGCATGGGCCTGCAACTCCTCAAACACCGACCAGCCACCATACCCTTGCAGGTATTCGTCACATTGTTTGAGCACCTTACGGAATGGGGTGCTGGCATCAATCAAATCCACGCCCATTCCGGCCCATTGATTTCCCTGACCGGAAAAAACAAAGGCTACCTTTGGCGTTTGGCCTGGAATTTTACGCCCAACGGCCAGCCCATACGTGGTTTCACCCGCCAGAAACACCCCCAGTTTTTCAATCAGCTGGTCACGCGATGAACCAACCACGGCCAGCCGATATTCATAATGATCACGCCGGAAACTGGCTGTCCGGCAAAAGTCATAGAGATTGAGATTGGGCTGAGCAACCAGATGCGCCTGGAATCGTTCGGCCAGGAGAGTCAGTGCTTCTGGTGTACGGGCTGAAATTGGAAGCAGGTACGCTGTTTGGGGGCGAGATTCTGCCTGGTTTTGGAAGTTTGAAATCGGCGGAATTCCTTCGAGGACAGCATGGGCGTTGGTACCACCAAAGCCAAATGAATTAACCCCAGCTAGCATTGGCCCGTCAGTTCGTGGCCAGGGTGATAATTGTGTTTGAACATAAAGTGGCAGGCGAGAAAAAGGAATGTAAGGATTCGGGTTGTCAAAATGTAGGCTGGGTGGGATGGTTCGATTTTTTAATGCCAGTGCTACTTTGATCAATCCAGCAATCCCCGCTGCTGGCTCAAGATGACCAATATTGGTTTTTACCGAGCCAATGGCGCATTTGCTGCCAGGTCCCCGATCTTGTGAAAGTACTTTGCCCAGCGCTTTAACCTCAATTGGATCTCCAAGCGATGTTCCAGTACCATGGGCTTCAATATACTGCACCTGACTTGGGGAAATCATGGCACGAGCGTAAGCTTCTTGTAATACAGCTTCCTGGGCATGCTGGCTGGGTGCTGTCAGTCCGTTACTTCGCCCATCCTGGTTAACTGCGCTCCCTCGAATAACTGCATAAATGGAGTCATTATCGGTTAAGGCTTTAGAAAGAGGTTTCAAGACTACAAGCCCAGCTCCTTCACCGCGTACATACCCATTTGCACGAGCGTCAAAGGTCCAACAGTGACCGTCAGGCGAAAGGAAACTGGAGGCGATCAGATTTTCCGTGACTTCATGAGAGAGTAATAAGTTGACACCCCCAGCGAGCGCCAGGACAGATTCACCCTGGCGGAGGCTTTGACAAGCCTGGTGGATTGCAACTAATGATGAGGAGCATGCTGTATCGATTGAGATGCTTGGACCGAGAAAATTGAAAACGTAGGAAATCCGATTGGAGACAATTGATAGAGAACTCCCTACTGCCGTATACGGTGTTCGGCAATGAGGCGAACTAACTTGAATACGCCCATAATCTCCGACTCCCAATCCAACAAATACTCCGACTTTGCTCCCACTTAAACGTTGGGGCGCAAGTCCGGCATCGTCGAGCGCTTCCCAGGTGACTTCGAGCAGCAGCCGTTGTTGCGGATCCATATGCTCGGCTTCGCGGCGGGAAATCCCAAAAAACCCGTAGTCAAACAGGTCAATGTCATCCAGAAAGCTGCCCCAGTAGGTCTTGCTCGGATCGGTCGGGTAAAAACCGCTCTTTCCTCGGCGTTCCGCTGGGACTTCGCGGATCATATCTACGCCGTCGCACAGCAGTTGCCAGAACGCTTCGGGGCTGTTCGCACCTGGAAAACGACAGCCGATGCCGATGATGGCAATTGGTTCTTCGGCTTTGTTCTGCCCGGCAAAGAAGTGCGAAATCAATTCGATTGAATCCTGTCCTCCGGCGAGATGCCGCGAGAGGGCATAAATTGAAGGATAGGTATAAAACAGCGTCGGCGAGAGTTTGCGTCCCAGCCATTGCTCAAAGTCTCCGGTCAGGCTGACGACATCCCTCGATGCAAGACCAAACCGCGAAAACTCATCGTGGACGTTGATTCGGGTGGCGGGGATCCGGGCATAGCGCGCCAGTTGATCAATCAACCAGACCTGAATTTCCTCCGCGTTCGGAGTTTTTTTGAGTGGCGTCAACACCGGGCTGGACGAATCTTCGTTCAGCCCAAGCGATGGCGTTTCAGTTGGCAGAAACTCAAGCATCCGGTTTTGAAAAGCCTGCCGACAGGCTTGCCGCTGGATTTTCCCGCTTGATGTTTTAAGAATCGTGCCCGGTTTGATCAAATCAATCGTGTAGACGTGAACATCGTGAAATTCGGCCACCGCTTGCCGAATCGCCGCCTGGATGGTGCGCACATCGGCGGCACTCGGGTCTTTAAGTTCGGCTGAGGGTTTGCGTTCGCCGCCGCGAGCACGTTCGCGGCGTTCAATTTCAGCCACCACCACCAGATGTTCGCCATCGGCGGAGTCAACCGAAAACGCAGCCGTACAGCCGGGACGAATTGCCGGATGGCTCTGTTCGACGGTCAATTCAATGTCATGTGGGTACAGATTTCGACCATCAATGATGATCATGTCCTTGAGGCGTCCGGCGATGAAGAGCACCCCGTCACGCATAAACCCAAGGTCACCAGTTCGCAGGAAAGGTCCTTCGCCGGTATCGGCCAGATAGGCGCCGAAGGTGTGTTCGGTTTCTTCTTCACGTCGCCAGTATCCAACCGCCACGCCGGGGCCGGAGACCCAAATTTCCCCAACTTCATCGGTTGCGCAGGCGGTCAGCGAATCGGGATTCACAATCACCACCCGAACACCGGATGGCTCAACGGTCGGTCGTCCACAACCTGCCAGTACCCGAACGTTGTCCTGACGGGAGGGAGGGACTTCGATAACTTTGTGTTGTTCAAGTGCTTGGGCATCCACCGTGCAAAAGACCGGCTCGTCTTCGCGCCGGGTGGCTGATACTTTCAGCGTGGCTTCGGCCAGGCCAAACCCTGGGGAGAACGTTTTCCAGCGAAAGCCGCAGCCTTCAAACGCTTTGGTAAAGCGTTCCATCGTCTCGCGGCGAACGGGTTCGGCGGCATTGAGTGCGGCTTTCCAGCAACTCAGATCAAGTGCGGCGCGCTGTTCGGGGGAAATTTTGCGAACACAGAGGTCAAAGGCAAAGTTCGGGCCGGCGCTGTACGAAGCACGATATTTTGAAATAGCCTGCAGCCAGCGCAAGGGGCGTTGCAAAAACGCCACTGGCGACATCAGCACTGACTGATATCCGGTGTAAATTGGCTGGATAATGCCGTCCATCAATCCCAAATCATGAAAATTGGGCATCCAGGTGACGGTGACCGTGTCTGGGGTATGTTCCCATCCGTCACGGTAATAGGCCGCATTGCAGAGCATATTTCGATGCGTGACCATCACCCCTTTGGGAATCGAGGTTGAACCGGAGGTGTATTGCAGAAAGGCGAGTGAATCAGGGGTAATATCTGGGGGCTGCCAGGTTTCGGCGGCGGCATCTGGAATCTCATCGGTGACGATCCACTCCATGCGGGCCAGGTCAGGGGCCTGATCAAAGAGCATCTCCGCCATGGAATACACCTGACGGGTGGTCATCACAAATTTAGCTTTGGCATCAGCCGCAATGGCCTGTAGACGGGGAAGGGTTCGATTGACTCGTTGCGGATGTGGTGGATAGGCCGGCACCCCAATCACTCCACCATACAGACATCCAAAAAACGCGGTGGCAAAGTCGAGGCTGGCTGGATAGAGCAGGAGCGCTGATTCGCCTGCGGCCTGTTTTTGTTGCAAGGTAGCGGCAATCGCCCGCGCTCGTCGGTCAACTTCGGTAAAGGTCAACTGGGCGGCTTCGACTTCGCCATCCGCCAGGTAAAGATAGACTCGTTTATCAGCGAACTCAGTCGCCCGCCGGGTGAGCAATTCAACCACGGTAGAAGGCTCAACTGGAGGCTCAGTAACAAGATTGGTCATCGTGGTTTACCTGCAGTGATGCGCACAGAAAAGTGGTATGTGCCGCAGAAGAATTGACCTTGAAGTTGTGAAGGGGGATCTGGTTTTCTAAGGAGTAGAAGTTGACGCGGGCTATTCTAGTCAAAGAAGTGGATAAAAAAAACCCCGAAAGACGCTACATTTTGAGGTTCTCTGCCTCCGGTTCAGCCGAAGGGTGACAGAATGGAGAATGGAGAATGAAGAATGACAAGAGGACAAGGGGAAGCTTGCCGCGCGCTCAAAATTTGAATGGTGATTGAAAAATGAGGTTGATGAATCCCCGAAGGGGATACTTATATCAGCCGTGGGTCAGCGTCAGCGCCACCCACGGAAGAATGGAGAATGGAGAATGGAGAATGGAGAATGGAGAATGGAGAATGGGCCGGTGACCGTGGGCTTCGCATCACGGCTATTCCACATCAGCCCCTTATTTCGCCTTATTTCACTACTTCACTATTGATGCAGCCAGTAAACCAGATAAGTTACGGCTTTGCCGGCATCAAGGTCCTTTTCACCGGAGAGCCGATACGCTTCAGCCATTTCGCCAATCGCGCCGCCGATGCCACCAACGGCCATATAGGCCCGACCGGCGCAATACCGGAGGTCGGCATTTTCCTTGGCTTCAGCCGCAATATCGTCATAGTCAATCAGGACGTTGAGTAACTCCTGGCGCACAGCATCATCGTCGGTTTGACGGGTGTCTTTGCTGTCTTTCTGGCTGACTTTGCGGGCTTTATTTTTCAAGTTGCCCGGATTGGCAGAACGGCTTTGTTCATTGTCAATGATGAACTTATCGCGATTGCCGAGCATGGTGGAGAGCAGATTCCGCATTGTTTGCGGTGACTTGCCGTCTTCCTGATCCATCGCCAGCCGATATTCGGCATAGGCGCTCTTGTCATCGCCTTTGAGCGTGTAGGCAATCGCCAGGTTTTCATGGGCAATCGGGTAGAAATTTTCCCGGAGCTGAATCGCCTGTTTAAAGGCCGTAATGGCCAGTTCTTGTTCGTTGGTGTCACGCAGCAGCGAGCGAATCAGGTACAGGTTGCCCAGCGTCAGGTAGGCTTCAGAAAAATTGGTCTGCTGCTGAACGGCGGTTTTGGTTTCAGTGAGCGCTTCGTCAAACTTGGCCTGCCCCATATAGCATCGGGCCAGATTGTAGTGAGCCAGCGGGTAGTTTGGTCGCTGGGCAATCGCCGCCTTAAACTGTTCGGTGGCGCCCTCGACATTCCCAATCGCTTCATAAATCAGGCCCAGGTTGTTGGCGGCATCGGGATAGTTCTTTTTGCGAAGCGTAATCGCGGTTTGATACTCCTTGATCGCTTCGTCAAATTCGCCCCGGTGGGCATAGGCAATCCCCAGATTGTAATACACCGGAGCATAATTCTTTTCTTTTTCCAGGACCAGCTTGTACTGGCTGATGGCTTCGTCAATGCGTCCGCTTCGATAGAGGGCGACGCCAAACCCAAGTGCCACGTCCGGATTGGCCGGAGCGATTTCGGTGGCTTCCTGGTATTTTTTGGCCGCTTCTTCAAAGTCTCCCTGTTTCATCAGGGCATCGCCGAGACCCATATGGGCTTCGACCAGTTTTGGGCTTTTCGTGATGACTTTTTTATACAGCGCGACGGCTTCTTCAACTTTGTCCTGATCCAGCAGGGAATCAGCTTTGGCAATGTCAGCTTGTGGGCCGGTCAGAACCGGTTTGACCGGAACGCGGCGCTCACGCACGGCGCTGGCTTCACCGACCTGTTGTACCCCAAGCCGCTGGCTGATTTCATTGATGTTGAGCCGCAGGGAGGTTGACGAACTTGACCGGGCCGGGTTGTTGTTGAAATTGAGCCGCAGTGAGGTGGAGGTCGTTTTCGGTTTGGAGGACGTGAGGTCAATGCGCAGTGACGTCGAACCTTGCTGGGCAGCCAGAATGCTGGCGGGCTGGATGCCTGATCCTGGAATGGCACTGAGCACGACTTCACCCCAGGGCAGAAGCAGGCCCATGGCCGCCAGTAGTGTCAGGTGTCGAGTGGCCGTCTGGGCAAAGCGGACCGGAACGCAAATGCAAACCTTGTCAGTATTCGACATAGAACTTTTCGGATATGGTCGAGAGTTCCGCCTTGTGGCGGGGAGTTATAGAAATTATGGAAGATAATTGCCTTCGGTGAAGAAGCTGTCTGAAGCCAGAACTCTGAACTTTTCCTGAAATCCGATGCCGCGCGTTTCCACGCTTGAGTCTATTTTTGGGTGGCCAAAAAAATCACCACGGCAATTATCACGAGAACAACAATGGCGCCGATGATCATCATGGTTGAATTGGATTGTTTGGCGACTGGGTCAGCCGGTGGTGATGATGGCGCGGGAGCGTTGTTTTCCTTCGACGCGGCGGCTGGCGTCGCGTTGCCTCCGCCCCCTGATCTGACCGCCGCTTCTCGTTGCTGGGTGGCATACGAAATGGTCTGGGCACTTTGAACGGTGGGTTGTGGTATCGGCGAGGATGCGCTTGGTGTTTGAATGGTGGGCATGGCCGCCAGCAAGTCAGACTGGGCTGAAGCTGAGGCTGCTTTATTCAGATGGGACGTTGGTGCGGTATCGGCCACATTTTTCAGCGCTTTGAAAAATTCGTTGACGCTCTGGTACCGCTTATCAATGTGCGAGGCCAGCACTTTCTGCAAGACCGGGTCAATTCCGGTAGGGAGGAATGAAAATTTCTGTGATGGTGCCGGCAACTCTTTCATTTTCATTTCAAACAGGCGCCGCAGGTCTTCGCTGTCGTGTGGCAGTTGGCCGGTGAGCATCAAATGGGTAATGACGCCCAGGCTGTACACGTCTGCGGTGGGGCCGACTTGCAGGCCCATTAAATGCTCTGGTGCCATATAAATCGGCGTCCCAAACACTTCACCGACGGCGGTCAAGGCTGAAACCTGTTCATCCGGCTGGAGCAATTTCACAATCCCAAAATCGAGCAACTTGACCACTTCCTGGTCTTTTTTGGTGCTGATCATGATATTGGCCGGTTTGAGGTCGCGATGGAGGATGTTCTGGTCATGCGCCACGGACAATGCATCACAGAGCGGTTCCAAAATCTGCAGCACGCGTCCAATCGGCAATGGCCCGGAGCGGGCCAGGTAGACATCCATGGTCTCGCCTTCGACATACTCCATGACCATAAACAGGATGCCATCGTCGGTTTTGCCGAAATCGCTGACCTTGATGATGTTGGGGTGCGTCAACGCCCACCCAACCTTGGCCTCACGCTGAAAGCGTTTGATCAATTGTGTGTCATTGGCAAAATGTGGCGACAGCACTTTAATCGCCACATCGTTGCCCAGATGGATATGTTTGGCTTTAAAGACCGACCCCATCCCGCCACTTCCAAGGAGCTTTTCGATGCGATAGGTGCGGTTGATTTCTTTCCCAATCAGGTTATTGAAATACTCGCTCATGCAGTGTCACTTTCCTCCGTTGGCGGTCTCACAAACAACACGAAATCCAAGTTTATCGCTTTCGGCATAGGCTGGGAACTGAAGTGATCGGTAGGTTAACTGGTCAACCTGTTTCCCATCTGGATCAACCGTTTCGCCTCGAATCACACGGGCATTTGCCGAGTCTCCCAAAATACTGGTGTCCCACTTTGCGCCTGGGTAGGGAGCAATTGTTGACCCCGTCCATTCCCGATATCCGGTGAGCACATCCGAGGCGCCAAAATGACCTCCATCGCGGGCAATGTACTCCCATTCAAATTCAGTTGGTAGCCGATGGAGCCGGTTGGTTTGGACGGTGAGCCAGGAGCAGTAATCCTGACAATCTTCCCAACTCACCATCGTAACGGGTTTGTTGAGGAGGTCGCTGGGCGGGGTGGGGCCGTTCCAGTTTGATGGCGGGCGATGTTTGGCCAACCGGACGAATTCGGCATATTGCGCACTGGTGACCAGTTGTTTGGAAACCTGGAATTCGTCAATCGTCGTGGAATGCTCCGGTTGAGACAAAATACCGTACCCGCTGGCTTTGTTGGCGGTCATTGAGCCAATTTTGGTCACGCCGCTTCGGGCGGTGACCAGTTGTGGAATGAATTGCTCGGCAAGTTTGCCGCCTGGCTCAGCCGTCGCTGTTTCTGATTTGAACAGTTTGCGGAAATCGGGTGAAAACGCCCACAGGCCGCCAAATCCACCGCCCAACACCACCAGGATCACTGGAATCGCGACCCAGGCTTTTCCTTTTTGTGGTGGCGGCACCTCAATCCGCATGGTGGAGCCAACGTTCGGATCGGTTTGAGAAACGACCCGATTGGCAACGGTCACTCGTTGGGTGGAGGAAGGAAAGGAACCGGCCATTTCACCAAGGGTTCTCGTCCGTTTCACCAGTTCGGCTTCGATGATGGTGTGTTGTTCGAGTTCTTCGAGTGCCTGTTTAAAAGCGTGGGCTGATTCAAACCGGTCGTCTACTTCTTTGGAAATCGCTTTGAGGACAATGTCATTTAACCGGGGTGTAATATCAGGTCGGAGTTCGGTGAGCGGTTTGACGTTTGACATCAACACCAGCGGCAGCGTCTGGGTCAACATTTCATAAATGATCAATCCGATGGCGAACACATCCACCCGGGCATCAACGGTGCCACCAAACATCTGCTCGGGGGCCATGTACTTGGGGGTTCCTGGGAGAGCCGCCCCGGTCAGTGATTCGGCTTCGATTTCACCTGGCCGCTGGAGCAGTTTGGCAATGCCGAAATCCAGCACCCGCGCCATGATTTCACCGTCTGAAAGCTGCTGAATCATCACGTTTTCAGGTTTCAAATCCCGGTGAACGATGTTTTGCAGGTGGGCCGCGTGCAACCCGGCACACATTTGTTTGGCAATGTGGATGGTTTCTTTTTCGGTGAGTTTTCCTTTTTCGCGCATGAGCTGCCGAAGCGTGGTCCCCTCGATGTATTCCATCACGATGTAGGGCACATCTTTTGGCAGCACGCCGAAATCCGTCACCATCACCACGTTTGGGTGGTTGACCCTCACCAAAACTTCGGTTTCGCGTTTGAACCTCAGGACCTGATTGGCGTCTGAACCTGACCCGGACTCCACTTTATCGAAGTGCATCAGCTTGAGGGCAAAGACTTTGTTCAGGTTGAGGTGGGTTACACGGTACACCTTTCCCATTCCGCCTTTGCCAAGCAGAGAGTCAATTCGATATTTGCTGTCAACAATTGATCCGATGTAATCCCCGACTGGCGCCTCGCTCATGAAATCACCACAACTCAAAAAGAATATAAGTCTGCTCCGCGTCTCAAGCGCGGTTTTGCTTCGTTTTTTGGAAAACCAGCCAGATGCCCTGACCACGTTCTCATGAGAAAGAAGCTACGGTCTCGATTTTTAGAAAAAGCACCTGATTTCGGCCTTCCAAATCGCATTCGACTCAGAAAACAGGAGTCAGTTTTCCAAAAGCCTGTTGGTTTGGCCTGGGTGACAGGTGGGGATCACCTGCCATCAAGCAGAAAAACAAAGACCTAAACTCAAAAAATAGAATACTTTCAAGGCATGAGAAATGGGTCTTTGGAGCTTACAGTTTTTGCGTGTACCAGCCGTCGCCTCTGACGTTGGAAAACAATCCACGATGTGGTGAATGAGTCGTTGGGAAGCTTGCGACACGCTGTAAGGAATGAACCCAGACTGTAGCGCACCAAACCATATCTTTCAACGTTGTTGACAACGTTCCCCTCAAAGGGGTTCGCTTTGAAAGGAGTAACTTGAGTTGTCTCAAAGAGTTTATGCTTACTCAGGTTTGAAGCCAACAGATCCATCCGTTTTCGGGAGTGAATCTCAATCGGTCGTCAATCAAGTTTGACACTTTTGAATGAATAAGTGAAAAGTTGGTGTAGATTCAAAAGGTAGACGCCTGAACATATCAAAACCCTTTTGAGGTGTCTATCCTAAAGTCAGTTACAACTTACCTGAAAGGATGCAAACACATACACCAATGGGGAACTCACCGTTCGAACGCCTGGTTGAGGTCATGGCTCGCCTCCGCGCACCAAATGGATGCCCGTGGGATCGCGAGCAAACACACGCCACTTTGAAACCCTACTTGATCGAAGAAGCCTATGAGGTGCTTCAGGCCATTGATGATGACGATGACGAGGAATTGAAAGCCGAACTTGGAGATGTGCTGCTTCAGGTTGTGTTTCATTCGCAGATTGCGACTGAAACCGGACGATTTTCCGTGGATGATGTCATTGGAGTGTTATGTGCCAAGCTCATTCGCCGCCATCCACATGTTTTTGGAGAGACTGAGGTTTCCGGAACACACGAAGTGCTTCAAAACTGGGAATCCATCAAAGCCCAGGAGAAAGCCGCCAAAGCCGAGGCCACCGGCACCGCAGTTAAAAAATCCCAACCAGCTTCATTTTTGGACAATGTCTCGCCCAAAATGCCACCGCTCATCGAAGCCCGCCAGTTGACGGAGCGCGCGGCCTATGTGAAATTCGATTGGGAACGCCCTGAAGATTGTCTCGACAAACTCCACGAAGAAGTTGACGAACTCAAAGCCGAACTGACCGCACCAACCCTCAACCATCTGGCGATTGCCGATGAAGTTGGCGACCTGCTCTTTGTCGCCGTCAACATTGCCCGACTGCTCAAAGTTGACCCGGACAGCGCGCTCAAAAATGCCAACCGCAAGTTCCGCCGCCGCTTTGGCTATATCGAACAGGCTCTGGCCCGCGAAGGGAAAACTATTCAAGACAGTAATTTGGAAGAAATGGAACGCTACTGGCAGGAAGCCAAGCAAGGGGAGAAGTGACAAGGTGACAAGGTGACAGGGTGACCAAGTGACAAGGTGACAGGGTGACAAGGTGACAAGGTGACCTTTTGACAAGGTGACCAAATAACCAAATGAAAAGAATTGAGAGTCTGTCACCCTGTCACCTTGTCACCCTGTCACCTTGTCACCTTGTCACCCTGTCACCTTGTCATTTTGTCATTTCAGTCAATTTCCGTCACCAGCCGCCGCAACGCCTGGGCGGCGGTTTTGCAGCTTAACCGGTCAACATCACGATGGGTCACAAAGCGAATTTGGGTTGGACTGACCGGGCCGGTCAAGACTCCACGGTAGGCGAGCCGTTCACACACCGAAGCTGACGTGAGGCCCGTGCCAGCCACATCAACAATCACGATATTGGTGACCACCTGCGTGGGATCAACTGAAATTCCTGGCAAATCAGCGATTTCCTCGGCCAGAAACCGGGCGTTTTCATGGTCGTGAATCAGGTTTTGCGGGCTTTCTTCAAGTGCCACCAGACAGGCGGCTGCCAGAACGCCGACCTGCCGGAGACTCCCGCCAAGCATCTTTCGGTACACAATCGCCCGATCAATGACTTCACGGCTTCCCACCACCATTGAGCCAATCGGGGTGCCAAGTCCCTTTGAAAAGCAAAACATGACTGAATCAGCACCACGGGTCAGTTCAGCGACTGAAACACCAAGCGCTGTGGCGGCATTGAAGATTCGAGCCCCATCCAGATGCACCTTGAGTCCCGCTGCGTGCGTCTGCTCGCAAATGTGGCGAAAGGTTTCAACTGGCATGACCGTGCCACCCGCCATATTGTGGGTGTTTTCCAGGCAAACCATGGCCGTTTGGGCACGATAATAGACTTTGGGCTGAATGAGCGGTTCAATATCGTCCCAGGTTGGCTGACCCTGTTCGGCGTTGAACAGACGGGGAACGACTCCGGCAAAGGCCGCACCCATGCCGACTTCCCAGTTGTAAATGTGGGATCTGGCTTCGACGATGATTTCCTGTCCGGGTTGACTGTGGAGCTTGAGGCCGATTTGATTGCCCATTGTTCCCGACGGAACAAACAATGAGGCTTCAAAGCCAAAGAGTTCGGCTACCTGTTCCTGGAGCCGGTTGACGGTTGGGTCTTCAAAGTAGACGTCGTCACCAACAACGGCTTCGGCCATGGCCTGGCGCATGGCAGGTGAGGGTTTGGTGACAGTATCGCTGCGGAGGTCAATGGTGGAAGGCATAGGAATTAGGGTTCGGGGTTCGGGGTTCGGGGTTCAGGGTTCGGGGTTCGGGGTTCGGGGTTAGAAAGTATCGTTGAAATTTCTGGTGTCGAAATTCGCAAATGGGGGGCTACAATATCTTGTGGACTCCAGTTGTGCAATCCAGAGCGACCCACTAAAAGACAAGCAAAAAATAAATTCGAAAACCCTGAATCCTGAACCCCGAACCCCGAAACCCGAACCCCGAACCCCGAACCCCGAACCCCGAACCCCGAACCCCGAACCCCGATTTCCCACGAGGTTACAATGACCGACAATATTTCAAGAGCACGCACGTATCTTCAACCAGCCAAACGAGTTGCCATTCTTACCGGAGCTGGAATTTCAGCCGAAAGCGGGGTGCCGACGTTTCGTGGTGGAGGAAACACCGCTGTCTGGCGGGGACTGCCGGCAATGACGCTTTCATCTTCAGACCTTTTGGAAGACAACCCAAAGCTGGTGTGGGAATGGTTTGAATACCGACGCGGATTGATTGCTCCGCTCCAGCCCAACCCGGCGCATTACGCACTGGCGGCCTGGGAAAAGCACTTTCCAGAATTTCTGCTGATTACTCAAAACGTAGACGGTCTCCACCAGAAAGCCGGCAGCACCAAACTGGTCGAACTGCACGGCAATATCTGGCGCGGACGATGTGCCCAAACCGGCGACGTGTTTGAATTACCTGAAACGCCGTTGCCGGAATTGCCCCCGCGTGGACCACAAGGGCAGGTGCTACGACCAGATGTCGTGCTCTTTGGTGAATATCTTCCGCCAGGTGCGTTTGAAAAGGCCGAACAAGCCGCCGCAAACTGTGATGTGTTTCTGGTGGTTGGTACCTCAGCCGTCGTGTATCCGGCAGCGCAGCTACCAATGATTGCCTTGAGTTACGGCGCCAAGGTCATCGAAGTCAACCCGGAGGAAACCGAACTTTCCTCATCTGTGAGCCTGAGCCTGCAGGGAAAAGCCGGCGAAATCTTGCCGCAACTCCTGGATATATAAGCAGAAAACAGGATGAAGTTCAGGGTTACGCCTTTAGGCGGGGTTTTGAGATTGGGTTGAATCCCAACCTGGCCAGGTCCGTGGGCTTCGCACCACGGATATTCCACGACGTCCCTGCCGGGCTAAAATCCTTCGCCATGCGAAATCTTCAGCCTGAAAGAAAATATGACCAATCACTGGCGGGATTTTCACCAGCACCTTCAAAGCCTGGCAGGTGAGCATTCAGGAAAAATACTCGTCGGGTGTGCCGTTACCATCGAAGTCTTCCTTCTGGTTCTATGGTGGCTGGATTTTACGACAACTGGCGGTCTGATAAACTTTATTCTCGTTACTTTTCTGGCTGGAATGCTCTATGGCATGGCCGTTTTTACCGTTTTCACCCTCTCATCCTCGACCTCATCTCACGTGGTTCCACGCGCCGTGCTCTGGTTGATTGTGGCTGGTGGAATTGTGTTTCGGCTGTCAGTGATTGCCTTGCCGCCAGTGACATCTGACGACGTCTATCGCTATCTGTGGGATGGACGAGTTTCAGCCGCCGGTATCAATCCTTATCGCTACCCACCGCAGGCCAGAGAACTGGAACCCCTTCGCGACACAGTTGTTTACCCAAAAATCAACCATCCGGAATTGCGCACAATCTACCCACCACTGGCTCAGGTGTGCTTTGCCGCTGCTTACCGATTGGCCGGAAATGCCCTCTGGGGGATCAAAGGTCTCTTGTTTCTGGCTGAATGCGTCACGCTCTGGTTGCTTTTCAAATTGCTTGCTGCGAATTCAGGTTTAGCCAATCCGCTCTGGATTGTGGTCTATGCGTGGTGTCCCTTGCCGATTTTGGAATGTGGGATGGCTGCCCATGTGGATGGACTGGGAATCCTGTTTCTGGTGCTTTTTTATCTTTCAATCCAGCACAAACGAAGTTCGCTGGCGGCAGTGGCACTGGCTGGTGCCGTGCTGATCAAACTGGTGCCGGTGATTTTGCTTCCGTGGGTGTGGTTCCACGTGCCCAAAGCTGACCGCTGGCGGTTTGGGCTGATTTTTGGAACGCTGATAGTCGCCGGATACGCGCCGTTTATTGAATTTTCACGCGAAGTCGCAGTCATTCAATCACTTCTGGTGTATCTTGGAACGTGGTCGTTTAACGGCCCACTGTACGAATTGGGAAAATTATTGATTGGCGGGCCAATTTCACGAACATTGTGCGCCCTTGGGTTACTCTACTGGATTTGGAAGGTTTCAACCCGAGTTGAGCACTTCCAGGCTGCGATGTCTGGTTTGTGGTTTGGTTTTTTCCTGCTCACGCCGACAGTTTATCCCTGGTATTTGCTCTGGCTGGCAATCACGTTGAGCTGGTGCTGGTCAACATCGGGCTGGTGGTGGCTGGTGTCGTGTCCGGTGAGCTATCTGGTTCTGGTGACACGACTTGAAACTGGTCTCTGGCACGAATCATGGCTGGCCTACGTCATTCAGTATGTGCCATTGATGGTGATTGGTTGGCGGGAATGGGGAAGAGATAGGAGTCAGTAGTTGATAAGTCAGTAGTCAGTAGTCAGTAGTCAGTAGTCAGTAGTCAGTAGTCAGTAGTCAGTAGCCGAGTGTTGGGAATTGAGAAATTCTGTCAAGTGTACTCGGTTCTATTTGAGTCATTTAGGAACAATTCTTTTCAAGAATTCCGCAGATTTAACGATCCGGGTTTTATCTACTGACTTATCAACTACTGACTACTGACTACTGACTCATCAACTACTGACTACTGACATTTTTCTGAAAAATAATTTTCAACGTTTTGGCGCTTTGTTCGATATACCTCAATGAACACCAAAAAAATCCCAAAACAGTTTGGAAACGAGTGACGCCATGCTTTCGGAACTTACTTCTTTTGCCATGATTGCCCTGCGGTCGCGAGATGAGGCGCAAAAAAACGCCCAGCCCGTGGCGCAATCACTGGTGGCACGGGTCAAGTCAGGCGATACCCAGGCGTTTGAAGAGTTATTTATTCGCTATCAGCGGCAGGTGATGCGTACGGCCAGTCGGTTGCTCGGAAATGTTGAAGACGCTGGCGATGCCGTCCAGGAAGTCTTCCTCCGGTTGCACAAATACCTTCATCGGTTTGACGAAGAACGCGAATTTTCGCCCTGGCTCTATCAAGTGACAGTGAATGTTTGCCGGGAAATCGCTGCCAAACGACCTGGAAGCCAGATGCTGTCGCTAGACCAGGAACAGGAACGCGGCGCGCTCGACCATCTGGCCAGTGCGCACAACCAGGAACAGGAATTTGGCGCCGCCCAGGAACGCCGGATGATTGCTGACGCGATTGCTTCGCTACCGGAAAAGGAACGTGCCGCGCTGGTGTTGCGCGATTTAGAAGGACTCGACACCAGCGAAGTCGCCCGGTTGCTTGGGTCAACCGAAACAACGATTCGCAGCCAGATCAGTATGGCGCGGGTCAAGATCAAGAAATTCCGTGAGAAATGGCTCGGGAAGACCGGCTTCGGTCAAGCGGAAGGGAGGTCACGATGAATTGCCAGGAATTTGAATTCCACATTGCACTTTATGTTGAAGGTGACCTCACCGCTTCACAAGCCCAGCAGATTGAATCACATCTGGCAGTTTGTGAATCGTGCCGGGCGTTTGCCCGTGACCTGCAAACAAGCCAACTCGCGCTCAAAACGTTTGCTGGTGGAGACGTTGAAGATGCCGTGCTGGATCAGGTTCGGCATCGAGTGATGACCCAGATTCGCTTGCTTGAGCCGGTGAAACCAGGCTTTTGGGAACGGCTGGCGATGAGCTGGCGATGGCGCTTCGCACTGGCGTCGGTGCTGGTGGCGCTGGTGATGTTGCCGCTGGCAGTGGTGGTGTTTCAGCCCAAACCTGCAACGACCGTCAGAGTGAATAGCCCGATTGGACACTCTCCGGAGACAGCATCAACCGCTGCATCAACTCAGGTGGCCGACGATTCAAGTTCCGTCCCAACACCAGTTGCCAAAACCACGGCGCCAAAGACCATCCGGCGAGTTCATCGCCCACAACCACAACCTGCTGTTTCTCAAGAAGATATAAATGTTGCTGCCAATGCCGGACCAGTTCGATCACTTCCGGCCAACAGCGGTTTTACCGAAGATTCAATCCGTCCGTCAGATGAAGACAAAATGCGGGTTGAAATCCAGACCGAAGACCCAAACGTCCGCATTATCTGGTTTGTGGATAAGGAAAGTAGTAGTCAGTAGTCAGTAGTCAGTAGTCAGTAGTCAGTAGTCAGTAGTTGAGTGTTGGGATTTTGAATTCCATGTCAAGTGTATTTGGTTCTAGTTAAGTCAGTTAGCGACAATTCTTCCAAAAACTCTACAGACGAAAATATCCGGGTTTTATCTACTGACTACTGACTACTGACTTATCCACTACTGACTACTGACGAAATTGTCATCATTTCATTACAGGAGAAAAGTTTATGAAGATCAAAAATCTAACGCTCGTCGTGTGTCTGCTGGCGGCGTTGTTCGGAATGTCGTTTCAAGTCTCGGCCCAGTCGGCGGGAGGCGGCAATCCCGAACCTCCGTCGCCAGCCTATCCGAAGGATTTGAAGACCAAAATTCTGGATGTGAAGTTCAGAGACCCCCGAATGTTGGCCGATGTTTTGCGCGGGTTGTCGAGCGGGGCGCCATACAGCCAGGTTCAACAAAATTCTGAATTTAAAACCATTACCGTGCGCGATTTCCCGGAAAATATCGCCACAATGGAAGCGGCTCTCAAACGACTCGATGTGCTGGAAGATCAGCCTGCCAGCCTGGAAGTGCATATTCATGTGCTGGTTTCTTCAACTTCAGCAACTGATACCAGTACTTTTCCGGCAGAATTGGAGCCGGTGTTGAAACAATTACAAGGGGCACTCAAATTTCCCGGATATCGGTACGCCACTTCGTTTGTGAACCGGGTTCGAGCCGGAGGGGAAATTGAAGCGAGTGCATCAGGAGACCCATTGTTCCCAGTCGCTCCAAAATCCAAAGGACCGACTTATTATCAATACAAATTAAGGGATATCAGATTGGTAAAAGGTACTTCAGACCGGCAAACGATTCAGATTGATCGCTTTAACTTCGGGATACGGGTTCCCTACATGTCACGATTTGATAGCTTGGAGTATACCGATGCAGGTATCAATACCGCGCTGACAGTGCATGAAGGCGAGAAGGTCGTCGTTGGTACATCAAATTCACTTGATGGGGCAATCGTGGTGGTGGTGAGCGTCAAGCAAATTCAATGAAAACCAGGGCTTGAAGACATCGGGCTCAGGGCTTGGGGCAGAAAGATTCGCAAGCTCGGAGCAAAGGAAGGGATGAGGGATGAGGGATGAAGGATGAGGGATGAAATAAAACCAATTTCTTCAGCCCAATTTCTTCAGCCCGATGCCTTCAACCCGATGTCTCCAGCGCCAAATCTCACATTCCAAAGAGGCTCTTATGAAAATTCTATTTGTCACACTGTGTATTTTGTTCGGAATGTTGCCTGTTGCCGCCCAGGTTTCGGGCAATCAAACCTATTCACCTCAAAATCAAGGATCGAAACGCAATGTTCAGCCGATGGTGTCAGACGGACGCCCAACCGTAGACCGCGATCATCTCTTCGTTGATGCCAATATCCTGATAAATGTCAAAGCCGAAGAATTTGTCGCGATGTTTGGTGTGACTCAAGAAGCGGCAACTCCAGCCGAATGCAGTCAGAAACTGGATGCGAAAATTGCCGATTTCTCCAGCCGGATGAAGAGTTTAGGAATCAATCAGGCTGATATTTTTGTGGATTACACCACACAAAACCGAATCTATGATTTCAACCTTTCCAAAGGTATCGCTAAAGAAAAAGCCGCCGGGTTCGAAGCCAAACGCACGGTTTCGGTTCACTACACCAAAAGCGACCTGTTTGACCAGATTGTGGCCAATGCGAGTGCCGCAGGAGTTTTCGATCTGGTGAAGGTGGATTACATCGTCAAGGATGTCAGCAAAATTAAAAACGCGTTGCTCGAAGCCGCTCAAAAAGTCATCAAGGACAAAGAAGCCCGGTATGGCACGTTGTTTGGCATTAAAGTTGGCTCGCGAATGCAGGTTGATATGGAAAAATACAGTGTCTATTACCCGGCAGAACTGTACAGCACCTATACAGCCTATGAATCAGGTGCCGTCAGTTATTCGGCTGACACTCAGGAAGCGCGCAAAAGCCAGACCGTGTTTTTTAACCCTTTGAATGCTGATGGCTTTGACACGGTGATCAACCCGGTGGTGTTAGAGCCGGTGATTCAATTCACCGTGTTTTTGAGAGTGATATATCGGGTGGACTGATTTTCTAGGGTTCAGGGTTCAGGGTTCAGGGTTCAGGGTTCAGGGTTCAGGGTTCAGGGTTCAGGGTTCAGGGTTCAGGGTTCAGGGTTCAGGGTTCAGGGTTCAGGGTTCAGGGTTCAGGGTTTTCGAATTTATGTCCTTTATGTCCTTTATGTCTTTTCAACCCTGAATCCTGAGCCCTAAAAAAACTTACCGAATCTTACTCGGATTGCGGAACTGGCCAATGCCACTTCCGATGTTGTTTGGAGTACCAACCAGCGACCAGGCGCCGTTGGGGAGGAATCTCCCCTGGATGCGATTGTTGAAGGTATCGCCCACCACGAGCAGGACGTTTCCGGCAAATGGTCCAGCCGTAAAGAAACTGACGGTAACTCCTTCAGCTTTATTGACCTGTCCCAACTGCGAACCTGTCAGGGCAATGGCAGACGCGTTGTTGGCGTTTCCATTGGGAAAACTCAAGATTCGCGAGTTTCCAGTGTCTGCGATAAAGAGCGTTCCCGTTGTCAGATCAACTGTAACTCCTTGTGGATTCTTAACTTTGTTTAAGGCTGTGCCTTGCGAGGCAATGATTGCCCCGCTCGTTCCGCTGGTTGTGGTGCTGGCATTGAGAATGCGCAAGATCCGGCTGTTGGATTCATCCGCGATGAAGAGCCGGAAGGTGTTGTCAACGATCAAGCCACGCGGGCTGCTGACCTGTCCGCCTCCGGCGCCATTAGTGGCAATCACGATGCTGCTGCCGGGAATGCCTCCGTTAAAGCGCATCACCCGTCCATTTCCAGTATCGGAAACATACAGGTTGCCATCTGAATCAAGTGCCAGTCCTTGCGGCGCACGAACCTGATTCAATCCCGAACCAACCGTGGCGAAATTGGCCCAGGTCACACCGCTATCGGTTGAGAACTGAATTCGATCATTGCCGGTGTCAGCCACAAAAATCCGACCAGCACTATCAAAGGTGACCGCTTCAGGCTGACGGAACTGACCGTTACCTGAGCCAACCGTTCCAACTCCGATGACTGACCAGTTCGTGCCGTCAAACTGCTGCACCCGGTTATTGATGGTATCTGCAACCATTAAAAGGGCTTGCAACCCCGGTGGAATCAACGTTTGACCAGGACTGATACTGACATTTCCTTGTGAAAATGTTCCTGGAACATTCATCACGGTAAATGGAGCCGCCACGGTGACCGTTCCCGTCACAATCGTACCTGCCGTGCCATTGGTGGTTGAATCTCCGATGAGAAAGTCCACACCGCTATTTGGATGATTGATCGTGACCTGACCTCCTCCGCCACCGGCGGTGCAGAGGCTGGCACCATTGCAGGCACCTCCGGTGATCGTGCCTGTAATCCTGACACGCCCGGCTCCAGCGGTTGGTCCATTGTTGGTGATCGTGATTCGATTGGCGGTAACGGTACTCAGGGTGATGGCGCCATTGGTTTGATTCGTGAGCCCAGAACCATTGTCAATGCGAGCGGTAAACCGTCCGGTTCCAAGATTGATCGGTGCTGAAGCCGTGATGATAGCCGCACCCGTGTCACGTTGGGCATTCACGACTCCGGTTGAGGCCGGCTGGTTGGCCAGCAGGTTGATGTCGCTGTTGACCGCAGAAAGTGTGGAATTGACCGTGATACTCCGACCTGCCTGAAGGGTCAGGTCTCCACCGGCGGCAGCGATGGAAAGCGGGCTGTTGATGGTGATGTCATTGTTGGCCTGCAGGGCAACATCGGTTCCAGCATCGAGAGTTCGCTTGAGAAAATCCGCCGTGATCGTCAGGGTGGCTGCCTGTCCACGGTTATAGGTCAATTGATTCGGATTGGGTACTCCGACGGTGATTCGTCCGCTGGGTGGATCATTGCTCAGGGAAACTAAAAAGCTATCGTTGACCGCATCTTCAAAGAACCCAAAGACCAGTCCGGCGGCACCTGGAACGGCGCCGATAATGCTGTTTTGGGCGCTGATGGTATTGATCCCGTTGATGGTTTGCCCGGTTGATCCATTGACCCAGATCGCGGCGCCGGCATCCACGGTTGAACCGTTATCCCATTTCGGCCCTTGAATGACATAATTTCCATTGCTCAAAGCAATAATTGAACCAAACCCAATCTGGTCATCCGTGGTTGACCCAACCACACTATTGGCTGGGCTGACCGGGCCGGTGATTCCAGTTGTGCCGTTGCCCCAGGTCACGGCACCCGCATCAACCGCGGATCCGTTGTCCCACAGCGTACTGACCACGGTAAAATTTCCATTGCTCAGGGCCTGGACAAAATTGCTGCCAACCTGATCATTGGCTGTGGTTCCAAAGAGGCTATTTGATGTTGTGACTGGTCCGGAAAGTCCAGTCAGTCCATTGACCCAGGTGGCGGCACCCGCATCCACAATCGAGGCGTTGTCCCATAAATTGCTGCGTACGACATAATTGCCATTGGTTAAGAGCAACGGTGCCCCCTTCGCCACCTGGTCGCCAGGTGATGTTCCAACCAGGCTGTTGGATGGAGAAACGGGCCCAGTAATTCCAGTCGTGCCATTTCCCCAGGTGGCCGCACCGGCATCAACGGTGCCGCCATTGTCCCAACTAGAACTGCACACGACATAATTGCCATTGCTCAGGGCAAAGACCCCATCCAGGCCAACTCGATCATTGGTTGTGATTCCGACCAGACTGTTTGTCGCCGTCACCGGCCCGGTCACGCCGGTCACACCATTTCCCCAGGTGATCGCCCCGGCATCAGCCGCTGACCCATTGCTCCACAAGACGCTGGCGACAACATAATTTCCATTTGTCAGGGCAACCGCCGGAGAAAATCCAACTGCGTCATTCATCGTTGTCCCAACGAGGCTATTCGCAGGCGTCACTGGGCCGGTGAGTCCAGTCACGCCATTGACCAGCGTAACCGCCCCGGCATTGGTGACTGAGCCGTTCCTCCAGAAGGGCGCTCTCGTGACAAAATTGCCGTTGGTTAATTCGAGGATAAAACTTGACCCAACCAGGTCACCCGGCGAACTGCCCACCAGGCTGTTTGACGATGTGACGAGGCCCGTGGTGCCGGTTGTTCCATTGCCAAGTGTGACCGCACCGGCATCCACGGTTGATCCATTATCCCAGCGGGAACTCGACACGGTGTAATTTCCATTCATTAAACTTCGGGTCAGGAGCCCAACCTGGTCGCCGGTCTGACCACCAACCAGGCTGTTGGCAGCCGAAACCAGTCCGGTGATACCCGTGGTGCCATTGCCCCAGGTCGCCGCACCAGCCTGGGTCGCCGCACCATTCGCCCAATTTGGACTGGCGACGACATAGTTCCCATTCGACAACGCAAAAACAAACGAAGAGCCGACCTGATCATTTGCAGTGCTTCCAACCAGACTATTGGCAGCACTGACTACTCCTGTAATTCCAGTCGTGCCATTCCCCCAGGTAGCGGCGCCCCGGCTATTGTTCCAAAGGTGGCTATCCACCACATAATTGCCATTGGTGAGGGCAAAAATACTCCGGCTACTGACCTGATCACTGGTGGAACTCCCAACCAGGCTGTTGGTCGCACTGACCACGCCAGTCGTGCCGGTGGTGCCATTCCCCCAGGTGGCGGCGCCGGCATCCACCACCGAGCCGTTGTCCCACAATGGAGAGCCGACCACATAATTTTCATTCGTCAGATTGGTGGTGAGATTGCCGACCCGATCCCCAGTGGTACTTCCGATGAGACTGTTGGTGGCGGAAACAGCACCGCTGACACCCGTGCTGGCGCTTCCCCAGGTGGCAGCACCAGCCTGAGTGGCGGATCCATTGGCCCAGAAAGGACTTCGAATGACAAAGTTTCCATTGCTGAGGAGTTCAGCCACCCCGTTTCCAACCTGATCATTGGCGCTACTGCCTCGAAGCGCACTGATCAAGGCGCCAGTCAATCCATTGTAGAGATACACTGCACCTGAACCGCTGGCCGCAAAATTATCATCTGGTTTACTGACCACAAGATTTCCATTGCTCAAGGCTTGAACAAAAAGACTTGCGCTTGTGCCACCCGGATTTGGATCAACCAGTGTAAATTGTGGAAAGACCCCGCTTGCGTTATCCACCACGATATTTTTTGGATCCAGCAGGAACTTTCCATTTGTGCCTGACTGGGCTTTGACGTTGACTTCGCCGTTGAGGGAGACTCCATTTCGGCTTGAAACTTCAACCGAGCCGCCATTTCCGCCGTGGCTTCCACCTCGGGCACTGATCAGTGCCGTGCAGATGGTTTCTTTTTCAGACCACACCCGCACGTTTCCACCATCTCCGTTAGTCACGGCATCGGCCAGTAATCGGCTCGATGGGTTTATTTCAATTCGAAGACTGGAAGTGGCTTGGAATTCTTCATTCTTCATTCTCAATTCTTCATTCTGTTTTCCGAGTTCGATGATTCCGCCGCCAGCGGGGCCATTGGCTTCTAAATGGGCATCAACCAGATCCAGCCGGTTTCCGAGCAGGGAAATATGCCCGCCTTTTTGCCCAAGGTGACTGGCGGAAACGACGAGTGAGCCGGAGAGAAAGAGACCAGGGGACAGGGGACAAGGGACAGGGGACAGGGAAAAGCCGGTTTGGATCAAGATGGTGCCGCCGTTGCCGTGCTGGCCGCCAAGGGTTGTTCCTCTGGCCAGGTCGGTTTGGATGCCGCGTTCAGTGAGTTGAATCGAAATCGTGCCGCCATCGCCCTCAGTGGCATCCGCGTGGATTTGCCCGGCCCAAAGCATTTTGCAGCCAGTCAGTGTGACTTTCCCGCCTTCAGAAAAACCATTGGCCTGAATCGTTCCCAACATATCGGTTATTGGTGAAATCAGATTGACTTCGCCACCAGCGCCAATGCCATCCGTAGCTGAAACATCAACCGTTCCACGAAGTTCCAGCGCTCCACCCAACTCACTATTCACCTGTGGAGCTCGCTGGTTTTCGATTTGAATCCCTGACCCCTGAACCCTGACCCCTGACCCCTGGCTCTGGGCAATTAGATTGACCGTTCCTGCCGGGGCTTCGATAGTGCCAGAGTGTTCGATTTGGTTGGCGATCAGCGTTAGGCTTTGATGAGCCGACACGCTCAAGTTCCCATGAACTTGAATTTTGGTGTTGTTTCCAGCCTTGAGCCGAAGTGCCACTGGTTCATCTGATATTGGGACAGGTTGAGAAAGATTTAACCGTGTCCCATTTGCAAATTCCACCACATCAGCAGTTGAAACGAAGAGAGACCCACCGATCTCAACGCCGGAGTCCTTGCCGAATGTGACTCCGTTGGGGTTGATAATCCAAATATCGGCCTTTGGGAAAGCCTCTCGGGTGACAAGTCGTCCACTGATCTGACTGGGCAGTGTTCCAGTGACCACAATCCACACTCGACGAATCGGGTGACCATCCGGCTGCTTCTGGTCAAATTCGAGTGCCCGTCCATTGGGATTGACTTCAAATTGATCCACACAAAAGAACAGGTTTTCTCCTGCCAGGATGCCAGGTGTTGTGAGTCGGGAGGTTGGTTGAACGGCGTGGGATTTGGAGATAAAGGGTTGAGCCGTAGGTCCGGCGTGATGTTCATTGGCTTTGACCGGGCGGTTTTGCCAGGCGCCGAGAGCCGCCAGAGTCATCAAAAGAAAACTGAAAAACACTTGTAATAATGGGAACCGGGTGAACTGGAATTGAAAAATGGATGGTGTAAATGATCGAAGGGAAGGCAACAACGAGATCATAGGAGACTACCTGTCCGGGTGCGGGAAATAACATCGAGTCAAAAAAACGATGCGGACAGCCGTGGAACTGAGGTTGGTTCCACTCTCCAATCTGGGCTGGCAGGGACTCAGTGCGACATCTTACCGGTCAGAACTGAGGACGGTTGACAGATGTCTGCAGATTCCAGCGAGAGATTTGAACTTTGAGGTGAAAATAAGGTGAAGTAGAGGGCTTTAACCATAGTCAAAGGAATCTGGATTCGTCAAGAACTTCATCAGTTGAGTGCTTGAAAAATCTAGCTTCCTGTGACGAAAGTGGGGATTAAAAAAATGGACCGTCTAAAAAAATAGGCTTTCACCACAGAGGACACAGAGGAGCACAGAGGAAAATCATTTCTTAAAACTCTGTGCTCCTTTGCATCCCGCCGTGGTGAGAAATTGATGAAGTCTTTTACCGGCAAGTCTTTACCCAATAATTAGGATTTTCCCGCCACGGGCAGCGTGTTGAGCATGCGTGACGGCCTGGGTTATGTCATCCAGGTTGTAGCGGGCGGCAATCGGAGACTGAATCTTCCCACTCATCACCAGTGGAAGCACTGATTGGATTAACCCCAGCCGTTGTTCCGGGGTGGCTTCGGCAATCCAGCGACTGAGCCAGAACCCTTTGATGGTCAACTGTTTAAAGATCATTGAACCGGGGTTGAGCAAGAGACCTTCCTGATCAAGGGCGCCATACACCAGCATCGTGCCACCAACGGTCAGGGCATTGGCCACCTGGCTGCCAATTTTGCCGGCGACGGCATCAATGGCGAATTGAACGCCCTTACCGTCAGTGATTTCCTGAATTCGTGGCGAGATGATTTCATCAGCAGTACAGATACAGGCATCTGCACCAAGCGCGGTCAGTTCGTCAAACTGCTCGCGGCGGCGAACCAGATTGATAGTTTTAAAGCCGTACACTTTTGAAAGTTGGATGACCATTTGCCCAAGTGCCGAACCAGCCGCGGTTTGAACCAGCCACTCACCTGCGGGCACCTTCATTATTTCACGAGTCATCAGATAGGCCGATAACGGATTGACCACCACGGTCGAAGCCGTCTCAACCGGCAGTTCATCTGGAACTGGAATCACCTGAACGGCTTTGGCGACGACATATTCCTGCCAGGTGCCGCTACCGGTTTTCAAGGGCACGACTTTCTGGCCAGGTTTTAGCTCAACGCCATCCCCAACCTGTTCAATGACGCCAGCACCTTCCATTCCGCCGACGGCTGGCAACTGCGGTTTAATGCCATAGATCCCCATTATCTGAAAGAGATCGGCTGGGTTAATTGGGCGCGACTGGAGACGAATCAAGACTTCACCCGGCCCTGGCTGAGGAATTGGAAGTTCTTCGATTTTGAGGACTTCCTGCGGAAGACCAAATTGAGAAAAACAAGCTGCTTTCATAGTTTTTGATGGTTGTCAGTTGGGAGTTGTCGGTTGTAGAGTGAAACATTCGTATCGCGTGCGCGCGGTACAGAATGCAAAACCAATCAGCGCAATTATGAATTATGAACTGGTGGTCCCAGTGAATGACAAAATGATTCCTTTTTTTCATAATTCATAATTCATAATTTGTATAACTCTCCAAGGTGTTTTTGAAGTATGAACAGCAGTTATCAGGCCGGTGCACCTGGCGTGCCACCATCACAAGCACGGTTTCGACGCAAAAGTTTCTGGCGGCGGATGTTTACGCCGCGCCGTGTGTTTTTGCTGAGTTTGCTGGTGTTGGTTGGATTGGGAGCGTTTGGATACTACTACCAGATTTATTCCAAGATCATTGACGATACGCTCAAAGGAAAAGTCTTTGTCCGGGCCAGCGGTATTTATGCCGCACCGTTTCGTGTTTCGACTGATTCGAATATCAAAAAATCACAGATTATTGCTCATTTGGATCGGGCCGGGTACCTCAACCCTGAAAAAACAGGTGACGCCAATCGGGGCAAGTACATAGCCAAAGGAGACACCCTGGAAATAACCCCGAGCAGGGATTCAGCACAGGGCGCCTGGGCCTTTTCACCAATTCGACTCCGATTTGCTGGTGAAAATATCAAAGACATTTATGCCCTGGACACCAAACAGAGCCTGACCGAATGTTTCCTGGAGCCGGAATTGTTGACATCGCTGAACCAGAATAAGGAAAAGCGAACCATCATTGAATACAAAGACATCCCCAAAAATCTGAAAAATGCCATTGTCGCGGTCGAAGATCGCAATTTTGAAAAGCACCGTGGGATTGATTTTCGCGGACTGGCGCGGGCGATTTATCACAACTTCACAACCGAAGATGGGACAGTGCAGGGGGCTTCGACCATCACCCAACAACTGGTCAAAAACTATATCCTGACACCTGAGCGGACCATCAAACGCAAAATTGAAGAAGCGTTTATTTCGATTCTGCTCGAAGTCAAACTCTCAAAAGAGCAAATCATGCAGATGTACTGCAACCAGATTTATCTGGGGCAGGACGGCAACTATTCGATCAACGGCGTTGGGGAAGCCTCCCGATTTTATTTCAATAAAGACTTGACGGACTTGAACTTACAGGAATGCGCCTTGATGGCTGGGATTATTCGCGGGCCGGGGTACTACTCACCGTTTCAGCACCGCGACCGGGCCAAAGACCGCCGACTCAAGGTGCTCAACGATATGCTCGAAGAAAACTATATTACCCAGGCCCAGTTTGATGCGGTCAAAGATATTGATTTAGGGGTCAAATCGCGCACAGTGAGCAGCAACGCCGACGCCCCGTATTTCCTGGAGTTTCTCCAACAAAAATTAGCGGAACATGGCAAAACAGATGTCTTAAAGTCTCAATCCCTACGGATTTACAGCAGCATTGACATGGAATTGCAGCGGCTGGCCGACAAGGCATTTCGCGATGGCATTGACCGGTTGCTCAAAACCAACAAGGGGTTTGGGCCGAAAGCTGATTTGCTCCAGGGGGCGCTGGTGGCGTTAAACCCGAAAACGGGGGAAGTCCTGGCCATGGTCGGTGGGCGCGATTACAGCAAGACTCAGTTAAACCGCGCGACGGAAGCCCATCGTCAACCAGGTTCGGTGTTTAAGCCGATTGTCTACACCACGGCCATCATGACTGGGGAAGGCTTGCCTTGCTGCTCTGAAATTGCAAACGCGATTACCCCATCAACGCTGTTTATGGATGCCAAACAGCAGTTTTTCTATGAAGATCGCGTGTACGAACCAGATAATTTTGGGGGCAGTTACAGCAATCAGGAAATTACCGTTCGCGAAGCCCTCACCAAATCGAAAAACACCATCACGGTGCGCATTGCCGAGTGCGTTGGCTATGACAAGGTGGCCCGAACCGCCGAAAAACTCGGGCTACCCATGCCGCGCGAGAAACGACCGGATGGCTCAACCAAACTGAAATCATTTCCTTCGGTTGCCTTAGGTGTGACTGAAGCGACGCCGCTTGAAGTGGCGCGGGCCTATACTGCTTTTCCAAATTTGGGAATGTGGGTTGAGCCGGCGCCCTTCACCGCCTTGATTGATACCAAAGGTCAGTTGGAAAAAATCGTACCCAAACGCGAACGGGGAATTTCAGCACCGGTCGCATCGGTAATGACTCATTTGCTGGAAGGTCCAATTGCCCGCGGGACCGCCGTGAAAGCCCAGGCGGTCGGGGCCAAGGCACTGGCCGGCAAAACCGGAACCAGCCGCGATGCCTGGTTTGCCGGATTTACTCCAAATCTGGTCTGTGTGGTCTATGTCGGGTTTGACGATAACAGTCAATTAGGCATAACCGGTGGTGAAGCGGCACTCCCTATCTGGGTTGATTTTATGAAAGGCGCCCTGGCCTTGCGTCCCGACCTGGGGGGCGAAGCGTTTCCAGACGCTCCCAGCGGAGTTGAAAAGGTCAAAATTGACCTTGATTCAGGAAAACTGGCCACCGAAGAGTGTCCAAATGCGATTGACGGTTATTTTATTGCCGGCACCATCCCGGAAGAATATTGCGACCACAATGGTCTTCCGTCTTTGCTCCCAGAAGGGATCTTCCCTGGCGACGAAGAAAACATGCCACCTCGACCCCAGGAACCAAACCAACCAACCACGAACCGAAAACCATTCCCCGGCTGGCGCAAACTTCCTGAAGTGATTGGTCAGGCCGTGCGCCGGGGGAGGGGCTGATCAAGAATGAGGAAAGTGGTTAGTGGTTAGTGGTTAGTCCCTGGTGCCTGGCCCTTAGTCCTTAGCCCTTAGGACTCAACACTTTCGAAGAAACACCAGTCACCAAGCACCAGGAATCAGGAACTAACCACTAACCACTAACCACTAACCACTTTCTTCACTCTTCATTCACATGCTGATTGGATTCTTCATCGGATTGACGCTGGCGCTGACTGCTCGTGCAACCCGAACAGTGGACTGGTCAGGCGCCATCTCAGGTGGTCTCATCGCCTGGGCTTTGTTTATTGCCTACGGATGGGGCGGAGTCGCTCAGTTAATGGCTTTTTTCGCGGTTGGGACAGCCTCTTCACGACTTGGATATCAACGAAAACACAAAATCGGTGTCGCCCAACAAACTCGAACCTGGCGCAACGCCGGCGCGAATGCTGGAGTTGGTGGCATTCTGGCGCTGGTCGGATGCCTGACAACTGCCCATCTTGGGTGTGCATTGGGGATTGCGGCGAGCTTTGCCGCTGCCGCTTCTGACACGGTTTCTGGTGAAATCGGACGGGTGTATGGTCGCAACCCACGATTGATTACCACCTGGAAGCCCGTCGTGACTGGTGAAAACGGTGCCATTACGCTGGTTGGAACTTTGACTGGGGTTGTGTGTGCGGTGGGAATGGCTGCCCTGGCCTGGAAAATGGGCCTGCTTCCGTCACTGGTTGCGATGGGATTTGTCGCCGCAGCCGGAATGGCAGGCAATCTGATTGATAGTTTCCTCGGCGCAACGCTTGAACATCAGGGATTACTCGATAACGAAGGTGTCAATTTCTGTTGTACCGCTTCGGCTGCGATTGTGGTTCAATGTTACTGGCTCATTTGACCAGAGTGAAATAGTGAGTAGTGAAGTAGCGAAATAGCAAGCCGAGTGAAATCGTGAATAGCGAAATAGCCAGAACCACAAGATTTTAGGAGTTGACAGGCCAAAACTGGAAATCACTCCTTCACTCCTTCACGACTTCGCTTTCATGGGCTATTCTGTAATTTACTGGAATAATCTCGCATTTTATAAGTGTTGTGAAAAGACAGTTTCCTTTTCTGAAGAGCCGCTGCAGGCATTACCTCCCGGCAGCGGTCATTTTTCAATCCCATTTGCGAACGACTTATTGATTGAAAAGATCTAATTTCATCAGGTCCACACCTCTCGCCGCTTAACCCAATTTACGAACGAAGGAGCCCCGCCATGACTCCAGCGATTGCCATAGTTCTGGTTTTGTTGGTTCTGGCGGTTGTTTTATTTTCAACCGAGCGGATTCCGATTGATATTGTCGCGATTGTCATCGTGGTGGTGTTGATTGTGACCAAAACGCTGACGGTTGATGATGCCTTTGCCGGGTTTGGGAACAATATTGTCATTACCATTGCCGGGCTCTTTATTATCACGGGCGGGCTGGTCAAAACCGGGGTCGTTGATGCTGTGGGCCGTCATCTGCACCAGATGGCTGGAAATGATGTCAACCGATTAACGCTCTGGGTGATGGTACTGGCCGGAGCATCAGCCGCCGTACTAAAAAACACCACCACCACGGCCATGCTGTTGCCGGTTGTGCTTGGTGTGGCGGATCGAGCTCAGATTCAAGCATCTAAACTGTTGATGCCGCTTGCTTTCGGGGCGATTCTTGGCGGCACTTGCACTTTGATTGGAACCTCAACCAACCTGGCTGTCAGCGGGTTACTCCCGCGGTACGGGATGCAGCCGTTTTCAATGTTTGAACTGACACCGGTTGGAATTGCACTGGTGGGGTCTGGTCTGGTGTATATGGTTTCACTCGGTTCCAAATTGCTACCGGACCACAAATCACCAGCTTCTTTAGCTGAGGAATATCACATTCGTGAATATCTTTCTGAAGTGATTGTGTTGCCCAATTCGCGTCTGGTTGGAAAAACCCTGGCGGATTCCAACCTGCGGGAACGGCTTGATCTCAATGTGGTTGGAGTTGTGCGCGACCACACGAAGGAAATTTCTCCCGAAGCCGATTTTCGAATTGCCAGTGGGGATTTGCTTCTGGTTCAGGGGCGGGTGGAGGACATCCTGCGGATCAAAAATGAAGTCGGGATTGAAATCAGAGCCGATTTCAAGTTGAGCGACAAGGACCTGAAGTCAGGAAAAATCGAGTTGTTTGAACTGATGTTGCTCGGTAGCTCAGACGTGGTGGGAAGTACCTTTAAAGCTTCGCAATTCCGTGACCGGTTTGGGTTGACCGTGCTGGCCATCAACCGTCACAGCACCATGGTTTTGTCCAAAATCAGCCGGCTGGTCTTACGGTTTGGAGATGTGCTGCTGGTTCAGGGGACCCGGGCCAATGTTGAACGCTTTGTATCCGAGGGAAACTTGTTGTTAAGTGATGTGACTGACCGTTCCGTCCGCCACGGAAAACGTCGGTTTGCCATTGCCGCACTCGCCGTTTTTCTGGTTTGTTCCGTTACCCAAATTGTTCCGCTTTCAGTGGCAGTTTTAGTGAGTGTGTTGATTTTGGTTGCCACACGAGCGGTGCTGACCCAGGAAATGTATGAAATGATTGAATGGCGGTTACTGGTCTTAATTGCTGGAATGATGAGTTTTGGGACAGCCATGGAAAAGACCGGAACTGATAAGTATCTGGCCGATTGGATTGTGCATCACGTCGGAGGCTTTGGCGGGAAAGCCGTCCTGGCTGGTTTTTTTCTGCTGACCGTGATTCTCACGCAACCGATGTCGAATCAAGCCGCCGCCCTGGTGGTGTTGCCCGTCGCGATCAAAACTGCTCAAACCCTTGGGCTCGATCCACGAACCTTTGCGATTACTATCACTTACGCAGCTTCGTGTTCATTTTTGACCCCGCTTGAACCAGCCTGTGTGCTGATTTATACCCCTGGCCGATACCGATTTTTTGACTTCATCAAAATTGGATCATTGTTGACGGTCATTATGTTTGTGGTGGTGATGTGGCTGGTGCCCTTTTTCTGGCCGCTCAACTGAAGAATGAAGAAAAGACATAGTGGTTAGTGGTTAGTGATGCCAGTGAAGGGTTGAAGTGTTTTTTGGTTTTCATCCCCGTTGGGATGAAGTACGGTGAGCCGGTGGTCAGCGTCGCTTTGGACGCGCCACCACCGGATGCGGGTCATCTCCAATCCAAATTTCCCTGCCCGGCCAGCCGCCGCCGTAGGCGGCTGGCTGGCCGGGCGGGGAAAAGGTGGGGAATGACCAGGGTTCCCAGGGCTCGAAGACTCGCCCTGGGCTACGAGCCGTCACCTACTTCGTAGGTTAAGAACCAACCACTAACCACTAACCACTTTCTTCATTTTTCACTGGCTTTCAACTCGACCGCGCCGCTTCGGATATGGATGTCACGTTGAGGGAAGGGGATCACGATGCCTTGCTCTTCAAACTTTCGCACCACGGAATAAAACAGTTCACTGCGCAGAACACCTGGATTGCCGATGTATTCGCTCGACCAGACCCGAAGGATATAGATGATTCCATTCTCGCCAAATTCGTGAATCAACACATCCGACCGGCGATCTTTGAGTACGCCTGGATGTTCGGCGGCCACTTCCAGGAGCACCTTGCGGACCGCCTCAGGCTTTACCTCATATGACACCGGCAGCTTAAAATTGAATCGGACCCGTTGATCCCGATAGCTCCAGTTGATGACCTGCGAGGAGATAAATTCCGAGTTGGGAATGATCATGGCGATGTTGTCGTTGGTGATTACCGTCGTGGCACGGGGCGAAATGGTCACCACGTCGCCTGTGACATTGCCGACTTCGATGCGGTCTCCAACCTTGATTGGCCGTTCAAACAAAATGATCAGGCCGCTGACGAAGTTATTGGTGATGTTTTGCAACCCGAGACCGATACCGATTCCCAGTGCGCCGGCAAGGGTCAGAATTGACGTCAGGTCAATTCCGGCGGTTTGCATAATCATCATCAGGCCAATGACGAGGGTGAAATAGCGGATAATTGATCCGAAGGCTTCGCGGACACCGATGTGAATGGATGGTCGAGCCAGGGCACGTTTGACAATCCAGCGTTTTAGCCAGTTTGAAAAGGTAACCAGCGCCAGAACCAGCATGATCAAATACAAGAGCGTCCACGGCGTAACCGGAGTTTTTCCAAACTGAATGAGCGGAAAATTTAATATTTCACGGATTATCTCAGCCAGTTTGATCAACGTTTCCATCGTGTCTCCTTTCGTTGAGATGAGTCAATCACCTGCGGTGGTTAGTAAATCCATATTCTACAATAGTTTGACTGTTAGCCTTCAGGATGAGATGATTGAAAAACCAATCCACGAAAATTTAAGCGTTTTGGATTACAGCCAAACCCTGAACCCTGAACCCTAAACCCTATTCTTATGACTGTTCAACTTGGTGAATTTCAACTTGATATTGTGTCGGATGGAACCTTCTATCTGGACGGTGGTGCGATGTTTGGCGTCGTGCCTCGTGTTGTTTGGGAGCGGGTGATGCCGCCTGATGACAAACACCGCATTCGGCTGGGAACAAATACCTTGCTGGTCCGAACGCCCCATGAAACGATCCTGATTGACACTGGAATTGGTGAAAAATGGTCGCCCAAACACCTGGAAATGTATGGGATCCACCATGAAACCACGGTCCCGAAATCGCTGGCAACCCTGGGACTTTCAGTCGAAGACATCACTCTGGTGATTGATACCCATCTTCACTTTGACCACGCAGGTGGCAACACCTTTGTAGATGCGGATGGAACGCTCAAACCAACCTTTCCAAAGGCGCGCTATGTGGTGCAACGCCAGGAATATTTGCACGCCTGTTCTCCCCACGAACGCGACCGGGCCAGCTATATGCCCGAAAACTGGGAACCGCTGGTGGCAACCGGACAGTTGGAATTTTCAGATGGCGAACAAGAAATCTCCCCAGGTATTACGGTGGTCCCCATCCGTGGCCATAATGATTTCACTCAGTGTGTGCGAATCGAATCCGCCGGAAAAATCGCTTTTTACTGGGCCGATACCATTCCAACCACGGCCCACATTCCCTTTGCCTGGGTAATGGGGTATGACCTGTACCCGGTCGAACTCCTCGAACACAAAAAGCGGCTCATTCCACAGGCTGCTCGTGAAGGCTGGCTCAATGTGTTTGAGCACGACCAGGATATGCCAATGGCGTATATTGTTGAGGAAAAAGGGAAATACCGTGCAAAAGCCCTCAATCCCGAAGTGTCAGTACCACCTGCGTAAGTAGGTGGGCCCACCCGCTCACGCAGGTGGTACTGACAGTCACTGGATGCAGGCGGCAACGCGAAGACCCAAATACGCGAGTTTGCTTCCAGGAGAAAGACTGCCGCGATTGGCTGACCGGCAATTGGCGGCCAGGCTAAACCAGCTTCCACCTCGATTGACCCGTCCTGATCCCCGGGCTGGTCCTTTTGGATCAATCACCGGGTCAATCGTGTACCGGCTAAACCAGTCAGAGCACCATTCCCAGACGTTTCCGTGCATGTCATAGAGTCCAAAGTTGTTGGCCATTCCCAGGTTTCCGACTGGAACTGTTTCTCCGCGTGCTTTGCCTTTTGAACTCATCAAAACGGATGATCCACTGCCGTTGAAATTAGCGACTTCGGTGGTGATGCTTTCGCCACAGCTAAACGGCGTGGTGGTTCCAGCCCGGCAGGCATATTCCCACTCGGCTTCGGTTGGCAGTCGGTAGGCTTTACCGGTGCTGTGCGATAGCCGTTGACAGAATTCAACCGCGTCATCCCAGGAAACTTGTTCGACAGGGCGGTTGGGGTCTTTAAAGTAGGCTGGGTCTGGGTTTAAATGCCGGACCTGTTTGGGAAGCCCGGCCACCACGCGCCATTGTTCCTGGGTAATCTGGAATTTGCCCAGAAAGAAAGGTGACAGGGTAACTTGATGTTGCGGGCCTTCGTCCGAACTGCGTCCAGGCTCATTTTTGGGAGACCCCATCAGAAACGTTCCACCCGGAACATAGATCATTTCCAGGGCAATATCGCCCGGCAGGGTCTCGGTGAAGTACCGTGCGCGCCCACGCCGCTGACTGGTTGGCTGGCCACGGTCAATCAGCATGGTTTCGAATTCGTGGATGCTGAGCACCTGACCATAGAGCACGGTGCCGCAGTTCTCGATGGCCTCAGAGAATTCCTGGGCCAGTTGCGCGGCTGATTGCTGACGGTGTTCGCGCTTTTTTTCGAGCGCCTGGAGCACGACATTTTCAACGGCTTGAGGAATATCGGAATTGATGCTCCGCAACGGTGTCGGCTTTTCATTGATGTGTTTGAGCAGGGTGAGCGCCGGCATCGAAGCCCGAAATGGCACCTGACGGGTCAGCATTTCATACAAGATCACCCCTAAACTGTAGACATCCGAACGGGCATCGAGGATTTCATCACAGGCTTGTTCGGGTGAAACATACTCTGGAGTCCCCACCACCGCGCCATCCGCCGTCAATGATTGCGTTTCGTGAGCGACCAGTTTGGCAATTCCAAAATCAAGGACTTTGATTCGTTCCAGTCCATCATCCGTGGGCGTTAGAAAAATATTGGCTGGTTTCAAATCACGATGCAAAATCCCCCGGCTGTGGGCGGCATGAACGGCGGTACAGGTTTGATTCAGAATATGGGCGATCTCGTTATAGGTCATTCGGCCCTGTTGCTGCATTTTTTGTCGCAAGTCGAGCCCTTCAAGCAGTTCCATGACAAAGTAGGTAATGCCGTTTTCTTCGTCTAAATCAAAGACCTGAATGATGTTGTCGTGTTGGAGTTCCGCCGTGTAGCGTGCCTCGCGCAGAAACCGTTTTCGGGAAATATCGCTAAACAGCAGGCGCGGTGAAAGGACCTTAATCGCAACGGTTTTGTCCAGTGCCAGGTGTGTCGCCCGATACACCGTCCCCATCCCGCCTTCGTTGAGCAGGTTTTCGAGGCGATATTTGCCATTGAGCACGAGATTGGTAACCAGCGCACCGTCACTGGGACAGAAGATGACTTCTTCCGTAGCGCCCCACTCACGGTGGCATTTAGGACATTTCCGCATAAGGTATTGAGCGAAGTAGCTGACTGAGCGAAATAGCGAGGTAGCGAAATAGTGAAGTAGCGAAATAGTGAAGTAGCGAAATAGTGAAGTAGCGAAGTAGCAAGTCGTCAATCCATCTGATTGAGCACTGGATTTATTGAAGGAGCATACCCTGTAGTCAACCTTGAAAAATAAATTCTGTCAACCCGGAATTATCACTTTGTAGTATTTCGTATCTGGTGACCGGCTTCGAAAACCCTGAACCCCGAACCCTGAACCCTATCATTCATAGTACCTCACCACCCATTCGGCCACGCAGGACGGTTTTTCATTTCCCTGACAGGTGATGGTGAATTTCCAAACCGCCTGAATGCCACCCGTGACGTCTTCGACTGACAGGAGCCGAACCTGAGCCTGAAGGTTGCTTCCGGTTGGGACAATGGCCGGAAACCGGACGGAATTGAGCCCATAATTGAGCCCAAGCCGAACATTTTTGACTTCTACTGCCTGCAAAAGAAAATGGTTGAGCAGCGAAAGGGTCAAAAAACCGTGGGCAATGGTTCCGCCGTGGGGTGATTCGCGGCGGGCACGCTCCACGTCAGTATGAATCCACTGACGATCTTCGGTAATAGTAGCAAACTGGTCAACCCTGGTTTGATCAATGTGATAAGAGTCGGCAAGGGCAATATCCTGGCCGATATACTTTTTCAATTCGTGGATGTTTTCGACGACAAGTAATTGATTTGATTGAGGTTCTTCCATAGTTATTAAGTTGCGGGATTGTTTCAGGGTAAAATTTTGCTCGAAATGCGGCTGTTTTTCTGACGACTCGCGACTCGCGACTCACTACTCGCTCTTATTGGTGGTCTGCTTAAAAAAGTCTGGTTCCGGCTCCTGGTAGTAAAGATCGAGCGTTTCCCATCCTTTGTGGACGGCGACTCCAAAGGCACATGACGCCACCAGTGAGGCATAGGTCAGTAAAGCCGACATCAGAATGATACCTCCCGGAAGGCTGTGAATGATCAGGCCAATGACAACCAGGGCTACAAACTCAAGCACCATCAGGCCAAAAGGAGGCAAAATCCAGGACTTGAGACTTGCCCAGGCGCCCATCAGGACAAAGGGATTGACCATTGCAAGTGGATCACGTTTGGCGGCGCCAATGACTTTGAGTAGTGGGTAGATAGTTGCGGTCCACAACACCAGGAACCCGGTTCCAAGGTGATGCCAGATGGATGGTGGCGGAAGTTTTCGAGCATCTGCATCCACAATCACTGCCGCCATTGACTGAAAAAGTGGGATTGACGTGTGAATGATGAGTGGCAGCACCCCAAGTGCCGCAGCAACGAGCCAGAGCGTAAATCCTTGAAAAAACTGACTCGAATCAGTTGTTTTTGAGTAATCCCTGGTTTCACGACCGTCTGACCGGTGCAACATCAGGTTATAGCTGAGACATTCAGCGATACAAAATCCGATCAAATACCCAAGAATCCCAAAGTTTTGAAGCGATCCGATCAAAAGGTACTGAAACGCCGGGCTATCGGGATCATAGGTTGATGTCCCGGCGGTCATTCCAAGCAGAACGGCAATCCAGGTGATGCTCGCTGCCACCGGATGGCGAAGCGGGTATGAAAACGCCCGGATCAATTCTTCAGAAAAAGACCGTTCGACGGGTTGTTCAGCCGCTTGTTGCCAGGCCGCATAATAGTCACTGGCCTTGACGGCAAATACATCGCAATCAGGGCATACGGCAACATTTTGTGAGCGGACCACACACTCCTTACACCGCCAGGTCAGGCAAGAAGGGCAGTAGTATTGTCCTTCCAGGTGGGGATGGCGAAAGCAGATTCCTTCAGGGGCAGAGGTTGGCTCAGGTTGTTGCGACTGAGGTGTTGGGCCAGGTGGAATGGCTGACTGAGGGGAGATCACGGTTGAAAACCGGTTCATCGAGTCATCATTGGGGGAATGTTGCTCAACCATAATTGAACCCCGGTCAGTACCACCTGCGTGAGCGGGTGGGTTGCCGCGTGAAATTCTCTCGTCTAAAGACGCTGTGTTGTCCCTTTGTCTGAAGAGCTGTAGTGATTCATGATTCGCTCCTGGCTTCTGACTTTTCTTCGAAAGTATTGATTCCTAATACTACAGCGAGGTTTCGGTTTTAACCTGCGAAGCGAGTGTTGGCTCGTAGCCCAGGGTTGCACCTTGGGCTACATGCCTGCCGCCCAGTTCCTGGGCTCAAAACTCGGTTTTTTATTAAAACCTCGCTGTAGTACTAACCACTAACCACTCACCACTTTCCTCATTCTTCGTTTTTGATCGCGGTTTCAACCGCTTCCTGGGTAAACGGCAGATCGGCCACCAGTTCCAGTGCGCTGAATGAAGCCTGAAATGCCGGTGCAATGTACTCAATGTAGGTTGGATTCTTCCGAACACCCGCCTGAAAACTGAAGGTGCCGACAGCTTTGAGCATGCGTTGAATCATCATCAGCCGGTATTCAGCTTCGAATGCCTGGCGGGATGGGTAGATTCGGTTGCCAAACGCGGCGGTGTGTTGTTCCCAGAAGAAAGTCTTCAATTCAGTTTGCAGATTTTGATCCAGTCGAGCATAAGGATCGCCCAACAGCGAAACCAGATCATAGGTGGCCGGTCCCATTCGGGCATCCTGATGGTCAATCACCACGAGCCGGTTGGCGGTGTACATCAGGTTCCGGCAATGGTAGTCACGATGGCACAGGACACGCGGAACACTGGCGAGTCGGCGGGCCAGGGCAAAAAGTTCGCCTAAAATCAACGCTTCATACTCGGCTTGTGGGCGGCGCCGGCGATAGCTTCCAAAATAGTGCTCAAAGAAAAAATTGAGTTCCCAAAACAGTTTTTCCTCATCAAAGGCGAGCCTGGCTGGAAGTAAATTCTGAGTGACTGCCTGGTCCGTGGTTTTCTGAATTTCAACCAGAAGCGTGATGGCCTCGCGGTACAGTTCATTGAGTCTGGCCGGGGTTAACTCATTCAGCACATCCTGAAATCGCAGATCCCCTAAATCTTCCTGGAGAATAATGCCTTCCACATCGCTCATGGAATGAATCCGCGGCACCGGGACGGCAAATTGTTCAAATAACTGTGTCACAACCAGATAGGGAAACTCCTGGAGCGAAAAGCTGTCCGGGTACACGGCGGCAATATAGCTTTGCTCTGGAAGGGAGACTCGGAAATAGGCGCGAGTTGAGGCATCTCCCTGCAGGGAATCAACCTGTGGTGATCTGTCGGAAAAAAAATGGTTAAGGAATGTTTGTAAACGAGGATTCATAAAGTTTGGGGCTGAAGACTCGCAAGCTCGGAGCCATTGAAGGGATACGGGATGAAGGATGAGGGATGAAATAAAACCAATTTTTCAGCCCGAAGTCTTCAGCCCTCAGCCCCAAGCCCCAAGCCCGTTGTCTTCAGCCCTAATTCGGTGTTTGCGTAAATTTAATGCAGGCGTTGAAGGTTTGAATAAAGTTCGTGGCTGATGAACACCGAAATGTGTGTTTTTTGCCGCCCACTTTCATCGTCAACTTATCGCCTTCGGCGCGCAATTCGGTGACCTGTTTCAATGGGGAAGAAAAGCTGTCTTTGCCTTTATCAGCTCGGAAACTCACCCCTGACACGCTCACGGACAGTGTTCCGGGAGTGTCGGATCCAAAGAATCCGCCTTCTTTGGTGACTGCCGTTGAATAGGGGCTTGGTTCCTTGGCTTTGGACAGAGCGCTTCGGAGCGAATCAACCCGTTGTTGTAATTCACCAACTGAATAATCCCCGCCGCCACCGGCTTTGATCGCCCGATCATAGAGCGTGATGGCGCGTTCAATATCTTTGGATTGCTCGGTCAATACCGCCAGATGAGCCAGGCTTGGCCCGTGGTTCGGGTTGGTTTGCGATGCCTGGGTAAAATACCGTTTGGCGGTGCCGCTTTGGCCCCGTTTGAGATAGGCATACCCAAGTGCATAACAGGTTTCCGTGTCGGAAACACCGCCATTGACGGCGGCTTCAAGGTCCGGAATCGCTTCGGCATAGTTTCCGGCGCGGAATTTCTGCATGCCCTGAGCTTGAAGATTTTTCGGGGAACTGGCAGCCGCCAGCGCCGCATCCGCTTTGGTTTTCGCACCTTCAATCTCACGCAATCGAATCGCCAGTTTTTTATCTTCCGGGAAGGACCGGATCAATTTCTGGTATTGGGTCAGGGCAAGCTGGAAATTATTGCCCTGGGCCGCTTGTTCGGCCTGTTGTTTGACCGTGTCTTTCACTTTGTTGCGCAGGGCGATAGCCTGTGTGTTCCGCCGATCAATGGCAATGACCTGAGCTGAATAGAAATAGGCACTCGAATCGGCTGGCTCCAAAAGCTTGCCGCTGGTAAAGGCTGATTCACCATTGGCAAGGAACTCATTGATTTGCCCACGCCGTTGTTCGAGCATGGTCGAAACTTTTTTGACCCCTTCAGCCCCTCGCGGGTCGTCGGGGAATTTTTCAGCCAGTTGTGAATAGGCAATCTGGGACGTCGCAAAATCATTTCGATTCAATGCCGTCTCAGCCTGTTTGGCCAGGGCATCATTGATGCGTTTCCGCATTTGGGTGGCGGATGCGTTGTCGGGCTGGATGGCAAGAACTGCCTCAGCATAAAACAACGCATTATCGCTTTCAGGAGTGACAAAATCAGTCCGTTTAAAAGCGTCTTCCGCCAGCCGTAAAAATTCATCAACCCGTTCAGCCGGTGTCCCCGTTCCTGGGGGCGGTATGGGGCGAATTGGTTGGAGGACAACTGGTAACTCCAGTGTTTGACCGGCTTCAACCACGACTTCTTTTTCCAGTTCAAGAAATCCCTCTTTGACAAACTTGAGTTTATGCGGCCCCACCGGCACATTTTTCAGGGTGGTTGGCGAAGGATTGAGCAGTTTGTCGTCCAGATAGACCAGGGTGCCCTTGGGATCTGTGACAATCACAATCGTTCCGACTGGTAGCGGGCGATTAAAGAAAGTCAGAACCACTCCGATTGAGATGGCGACGAGCAAAACCGCGCCAATGGCCAGATTGATCCAGCGGGCTCGACCCGCCGGTTTGGTTTTGGCCGATGAACGATTTGGAACCACGGGAGGTGGAGGCAGCCGATGTTCGCCAGAGGTGGTGGCTGGGCTGCCAGATCGGCCTGCCCTCCCCGGATCAGATGACCGGTCCATTTCGCCGCTGATTGATTTTTTGACTTCCGGCGACGGTTTGAACGCAATTGGCGATGACACGACCGTTGGCGCCGCAGGTATCGCAACTGGTGACTGGATGGGGGTTACCACGGTTGGCGGCGCTGCCGGCGGAATCGGCTGGCTGGGGTTTTCGACCGGAACTTGAGGTTCAGAAGCCAGTGATTGTGCTGGTACGACCACTGTTTTGAGAGGATCGGATTGTTTGCGGGGCAGCCCTCCAGATGTGGGCGGATCATTGAAAGAGGCTTGAAACTGATTGAGTTCCTGGGCATCTATGCGCGAAGTTTGCAGGTTCAGAGGATTGGATTTTTTGCTTCTGGGGGCAATTGATGGATCCGGAACTGGAATTGGAATCGGGAAATTGCTTTCGCTGGGGGCCGGTTGTGCTGAAGAAGCCAGATTGGCTGAAGCAAGTGCGGCACCTGTTCCACTCAGCCCGACTGGTGCTCCTGGCGGTGGCGGAGTGAGTTCCGGCAAGGTTGGGGCGTTGGCTTTTTCCACCGGTACTGGGGAGGCAATCATCCCGGTTGATCGCATTCCGGAATAGCCCGTTTTGGCTTTTGAAATTTCAAGCGACATTTCAAGTTGCAGGTCCTGGAGCGTCGCATTGATTTCTTCCATTGATGCCGGGCGCAGATTTGGATCCCGGTTCAACATGCGGAGCATCAACTGTTCGAGCCGCGTTGGAACTTCCAGCTCTGGTCGCAACACCGGCAACGGGCGTGGATCATCGGTCATATAGACGGGGCCCGTGATACCAAGCTGGTCAAAAAAGAAAGGAAGATGACCACTTAACAGGTGATAGCACATGGCCCCAAGCGAATAAATATCTGCTCGATGGGTAATCAGCGATGGATCCGGCCCGAGAATTTCAGGTGCCAGGTAGGTTTCATAGTTGCGGACGGCCAGATGCCCGGTGGGACCGCACAGCGAACGTTTGCCAAACTGGGCAATCACCCGAGCCAGCCCATAGTCAAGAATTTTCAGGCTATAGCCTTCAGTTTCATCAAACCCGGTGATAATGATGCTTTCTGGGGTCAAGTCACCGTGAATCCATCCATCCTGGTGCAGATTGGCGCAGATTTCAGTCAACCGCAGCAAGAGCGCAACCACCCGGGTTGGGGGGAGGGGGGCTTCCTGAATCACAATATCGTCAAGCAATCGTCCGTGGACGTACCCTGAAACCAGGGCATATCGGTTGTCGGAAAATTCGACGGTGAAGTATCCGGTAATGACATCCGGATCCGGCAAAATACCCCGAATTGAATCAGCCAAACCTTCGAGGGCCGTTCGGATTTCGCTGGTGATCAGGCCGGGACGAAACAACCGGAGCGCAACATAGCTCCCACTCATAAAGGTTTCTTCAGCCTGATACACTTCACCCAGGCGATCAGCCCGCCAGCGCGTCACCACCCGTAAACTTTCGTTCAGCACTTGCCCCACCGCCAGGTAGGTTTCAGGAAATCCTGGGACCAGCAGGTTTCCATCCACGCTGCAGTACTTGAGTTTGTCGTTGTAAACCGCGTTGCACTTTGGACAAACCAGCATAGGTGTGAGTCTGAGTTTTGTGCGCGACCAGGGTGGCGCTGGTTAGAAATTGAAGAAATCTGTCATTGGGGGACAAACTATGAGCGATGCTGGATGAATGATGCCAAACGAGCGACGCGTTGTTCAAGAGAAGGTCTTTCCCATAATTCATCATTCATAACTCATCATTCAAAGAGATGGCGGCAATGCTGTGCTGTTTTCCGAAACTATTCCGGAGTGTAGTTTCACGGCTATCGGTACGTCAATGTGTGGGGCACGTTGTTGACCTCGCCGAAGTGTTCCCCAGGATTCTGATGGCCTTGATTGCACTGCATCAGACAGATGGTTGAATTCAAAATGCTGATTGCATATGATGTGACCACTTTCCGAATTTCCATCTACTTCCTGCTGAAAAAATGAGCCAACCTGTAAGCCCTTCCGCCGACCATTCGGAGTCCATTGTGTCAACACTGATTGAAAACCTGAATTCCAATGACCCAGAAATCCGTGAAGAAGCTGCTGCAAAACTTGGATTGATCGGAGATGTTGTGGCTGTCGAAGCACTGATCAAGGTTCTGGAAGACCCTGACCCACGGGTGCGGTTGCAATCGGTTGAAGCACTTCACAAAATCGGCGACCGACGGGCAATTCAGGCGCTGGTCAATGCGCTTCGTGACTCGGATTGGTGGGTCCGGGTGTCAGCCGCCGAAGCCCTGGGAACGCTTGGAGATGAAAGTCTGGCCAAATCGCTGGTACTCGACCTGGTTTCAAAAGATCCACTGGTGCGAAGTTCATCGGCCCTTGCCCTGGGAAAACTGCAGTGGCTGGAATGTGCCAGCACCTTAATCGAGTTTTTACGGGCGGATCACCATTGGGTCAGGTATGCCGCCGCCGTTGCGCTTGGTGAAATGATGGAAAAGAGGTCGGTTGATCCGCTGTGTGAGTTGATGATCAACGATGAGGATTTTTTAGTCCGGGCCGGTGCGGCACGTTCCCTGGGAAAAATTGGCGACCGCCGGGCCATTAAGGCGCTCCGGCGCGGCGCGGTCAAAGATCGGAATGAGCTGGTACGCGCTGATTGTCTGGAGTCGCTTCGGATAATTTGGGGAGGATCTGATGATGAGTCTATCCCCACGGGAACGGGGTAAAATGATTTTCCGTTGCTTGAATTTGATGGTAATTGACTTTCCTCCTGAGTATCGTGTCGGCCTTGATCCGCTGTGATCTGGCTTGACAACCCAACCCGACCTCCTTTTAAGTCTTGTCCACCTTGCATTTGGCTCTCTTCAATCTATAATTCCAACCACCTGGCCTGCTTCACCGCAAGCCCCTCTCATTACGCTTCACAAATTGGAACCCTAAACGAGCCGCTCATTCCCTGAAAACAAAAGCCCTTTGTTTTCTTTCAATCAGCTTTCTTCAAACGTGCCCAGCCAGCGTTGTGAGGAACAGGGTGCACGCTATATTTTGCCAGGAAACGGTGAAATACACTGTGTCGTGCAAGGGACGTCAAATTCGAACTGATGGATGCAACCAGCCTTGCCTCTTGCCAGTTGCAACCGGAGGTTTCCTTTCGGTTTCTGTTAGGTGCTGAGCCGCAGTTGAGATCTGGCTCAGCGTTTTCGGCTTGATACACCCCTGGCAAGCCTTAGAGACTTTCAATGGAAGGTAGCCGCACGTTGCTATGGATATCCTCAAGAATGTTCGCAAACAGGTAGATCAGTTGAAACTCAACCGGGAGATTGAGCAACTCAATCGTCTCGTTCAGGAAAATCCCCAGAACGCAGAAGCCCTCCGCCGACTCGCTGAGACCTATCAAGCGGCCAACAACGTAGACGCGGCGATTTCCCACTTTATCCAACTGGCTGATCTGTATCGTCAAACCAAACAGCATGAACTGGCGCTGGCCTTTTACCGAAAAGTAGAGCGGATGGTTGATAGCGACCACCGGGCCACAATCCTCAAGCAGATGATCAACATCTACTTTGAGTTGAAGCAGTTTGACCGGGCCTATGAGCATTGCCGTCATGTCATCACGCTCTACATTGCCGCGCAACAACCCGAAGCCGCGACTGGTTTCATGAAAATGTTGCCGGAATTCGGCGAAAAAGATGCTGATTACCGCAAAGAACTGCGGGAAATGATTCAGGAGCGCGATGAGAAGTGGATGCAGGGGGCCAAAGCGACCTGGGTTGACACCGGTGCCGGAGGCGGTGCGGGTGGAGAAGAGGATTTCTCTGACCGATTGATTCTGCTTGTTGATGATGAACCGCACGTGTTGATGATTCTTGAAAAAATCATTCGCCCCCTTGGATGCCAGATCATCACGGCCAACAATGGGGTCGAAGCCCTCGAAAAAGCCCGCCAGCAAACTCCATCAATTATCATTTCGGATCTCATGATGCCGAAGATGGATGGCAGTCAACTTTTTGCCACCTTGCAGGGAGACGATGTGTTGAGTGCCGTGCCGTTTGTGTGCCTGACCTCGCGCGACCAGGAAGACGAAAAGATCTCCGCGTTTGAGAAGGGGGTTGAGGATTACTGGAGCAAGCCCTTTAGCGTGAAGGAAATCCCGGTTCGGGTCAAACGCCTGCTGCGTCGAACCAAGCCAATCCGACCGGCAGTTGGCCAGCTCGCGGCCACCAGCGTGGTGGACCTGCTCAACCAGTTTGAGCGTGAACGTAAAACCGGCCTCCTGCAAATGGTGCATCCAAATCAGCAAAAAGCATCCATTTACTTTCGCGAGGGCACTGCCGTGGATGCTGAGTGCGGCACCAAACGCGGATTGCAGGTGATCTTCACGGTGGTTGGGTGGAACGACGGTTCGTTTCGATTTCTGCCACAGCCGGTGGCAAATCAGGACGTCATCAAGATGCGTGCGTCTGACCTGATTTTGGAAGCCCTCCGCCGGTTTGATGAAGAGCAGGAGTTGATGGCTCATCTGCCTGATTTACAAACCAAAGCCGCTCCCCCACCTGGATTTTCCCCAGGCTGGTACGCGCATATCAACCCGGATCTGGTCCGCAAAGTCCTGAGTATGGTTGATAGTACCCGGACGATTGGTGACTGTGTGGCCCGCTGTGATGGAGATTTGGACCAGTTGCGAATTCTGGCGGCGCTCTGGTCGCCTGAAATTCGAAAAACGCTGTTGCCGCCCGAAGCACAGGTGGCGCCTCAACCGCCACCACCGCCACTGGTTGCCCAGCCGTTGCAGCCAAATCCTTCGGGTGGGTATCCGATGTCGGGACCCAAGCCAGGAACTGAACCGTTGACGCCACAAGTTCCTCCAATGAATCCTGGATACGGAGGAATGCCTCCCATGCCTGGGCCGCCGATGTCACCGCAACCTGGACCGCCACAGCAAGGCGGGTGGGCCCAGTCGGGAATGTTTCCTTCGGCGGAGATGTTTCCCCAGCCGCCGCAACAACCCGGAAACTGGGGGCAATCTGGAACCTATCCGGCGGCGCCAGATCAACAGCCATATCCCCCACAAGGCTATCCAGGCTATCCCCCTGGCTACCCCCAGTCGCCGTATCCCGGCTATTCGGGTGGCTACCCCTCTCCCTATGGTTCACCCTACGGAGCGCCGCAATATCCTCCAGGCCAGATGCCACAGTACCCAGGGATGGCCTACCCGCCTGGGGCCGGGTATCCAGGACCACCCCAGCAGCCAGGGTATCCAGGTGGCGGCTACCCGCCAGGCAATATGCCGCAACAACCGGGCTATCCTGGGCAACCGCCACAAATGCCACTGACGCCTTCATTGCCACCACAACCCCCAGTTGCGGCACTGTCAAAACCGGCAGGTGGGCAATCAACCGGTCCGGTTGATGTCAGTATTGTCTTTCAGGATCCGCAAAGCGAAGTGCAACTGGCTCAAAAATTGTATGAAGCCGTGGTGACCGCTAAGCGACAGTGTGGGGAAGCCGTGGATGAGTTCACCTTCCAGCGTTTCCATCGCATCCTGGTCGAGCAGTCTTCCAAAATCAAAGGCCAGTTAAACTGCCCGCGAGTGGTATTTTCAGTCCAGGTCGAAGGAGGCCGGGTCAAGTTTATTGGGAAAGGCGCCTGATACCTGACAGGTGACAAGGTGACCGAATGACAAGGTGACAAGGTGACTGAATGACAAGATGACCGAATGACAGGTGACAAGGTGACTGAATGACAAGGTGACAAGGTGACTGAATGACAAGGTGATCGAATGACAGGTAACAAGGTGACTGAATGACAAGGTGACAGATCGCCAAATGAGATATACCTCACCTTGTCATCTTGTCACCTTGTCACCTTGTCACCTTGTCAGATTGTCATTGAGTCATTTCACCCTTCACATAATTCTGAAAGATTGAATCTCCCCTCATTTTTTTGATACAAACAAGGCTGCATCTCTTTTTCAAGATTCCCAACAGATGAGAAACATGGGCTTTGGCCGAACCTGGATTGACCTTTGGGGCTGGCTTTGTCTGGAAGTGTTGAAAGAAGGGATATTTTCTAGGGAAGTCCGAACAGGTGGGTATGGGAAGAAGAATTTTGGTCGCAGACGACAGCATTACGGTTCGCAAAAGTCTGCAGGCATTCTTAATAGAACAGGGCCATGAAGTCGTGGCGGTTGGGAATGGCGATCTGGCAACCCGGCGGGCAGGGGAAATGAGGCCGGAACTGGCGTTGATTGACATTTTAATGCCTGGGAAAAACGGCTATGAAGTCTGTCGCCATATTAAGCAAACCCTGGGCCTCCCCATTCCAGTCATCCTCTTGCGCAGTGATTTTGAGCCGTTTGATACCCGCGAATCGGTTCGTTCCGGTGCGGATCAGGTCTTATTGAAACCAATTGACCAGGACCAGCTCTTGTCAGCGATCCTGGAATCCTGGATTGCCTATGGTTTTACAGATGAAGAAGAACCTCCGCCACCGGAAGCCTCCTGGTCGGATGTCGCTGAGGATGTCGCCGCCATTCCAGAAGTGGAAGATGGGCTTCCATCTGAATTTCTGGCCACTCATCAGGACATGGATGGGTTTTTGTCACCCGATGTCATGGATTCAGGCGTCAGCTCGACTGCGGTTCCGGCCCGTGAAAGCTGGGAATCCACTGTCCCTGATCAGCCGTCATCCGTATCGCCCCCATCGCCGCAAGCACCGTGGGAGGAGACTGCCCCAGCGGCTGATGTGAACTATGCGGCCAGTGCCTGGACGTCACCAGCTCCGGTTTCTCCCTGGACTGAGGCCAGTGCTGTTTCTCCGGCCCAATATTCAGAAACTCCGGCGGTTGCAAGCTCGGTGATGACCGTGACCTCGACTGTGGTGCCAACGCCCTCCACCCGCCCTGGTCCACCGACGGCTGAGTTGGAAGATCCGTTTACGGTGGTTGCCCGCGGAGAGTACAAGTCCTTTTTTAAGGATCTTTTGAGAACCACCGGCGCTAACGAAGCCGTGTCGCTGCCGACGGATCCAGCGTTCATTGAACAGGCATTGACCGAGCTTTCAGACGAAGACGCCGCGCTGTTTGCCGCCATGATGGGAACTTCGGTTGAAGGGCTGCGACAGCGGGTCTCAGGCATCAGTGATCCGCATCCGACCCCAAATCCATTTGCCCCCTTGCCTCCGGTTTCAATTCCAACCCAGAATTTTGTCGTTCCGCTCAATCAGACCACCGAGATTGCGATGGACCCGACCGGCGGTGCCACCATCTCGTTTGATCAGGCCGAAGGAACAGTTCAAATTCATGGTTTGGTCCAAAAGGATGGGAGTTCGCTGGCCGTGAGTGAGGTTGAAATCCCCTATGCTCAGACCGGGGAGTTTATGGAATCGGTTCCAACCTACTTTGATGATCGGCGGGCTGCCTGGGAACTGAATCGCCCAACTCTGGCCCCGTCTACGCTGCCAGCTTCAGGTATTGAATCAGGGTCGTCACTTGATTTTGATGAAGTGGATGTGTCCTCCACACCCGAGGAAGTCATTGAAGCCTTGATGTCCGAATTTGAAGCCGAAGACTCGCCCACAGTTGAGGAAATGAGTGAGACGGGGAATCCTGGTAAAGCTTTTCCTGAGCCTGTGGTTGAAGTTTCAACCCTGACCGAGTTTTTAGACAACCCAGGTGATGTAGCCAGTGAGGCCGCCCCGCTGGCACTTGAGGACGTGATGGTTCCAACCCCAGTGGTGGAAACCATCAATACCGATCCGTTTGCCAATTCTCTGTTTGAAGTCCCAATCGAATCCAATCTGGCGGTGTGTATCGAATGTGGGTCTCCGGCCACGGAAGGCGACATTTTCTGCCGGGTGTGCAATACGGCCTTACCCGGCACCACCGGGTCGTTTGAAGCCATCAGAGTGGAATCTGTTTCAATGATGGTCTGTCGTCATTGCGGCGCTGGAATCAATCATGGTGACGTTTTTTGTCTCAAGTGCGGTGAAGTGATTTGACGAAGTCCGATTGGTGGCTATAGCTTTCCAGAAAAAGAAACCTGGTTGGGAGCACCGGCATTCTGCCGGTATCAATCGCTTGATCTTCAATCAGTTGCCGGCAGGATGCTGGCGTCCCAGGCAATATTGATCTGAAAAGCTATATCCCAGCCTCATGCTGCGTCTGGAGTCTATGTCAAAACCAATCATTGCTGTTGGAACCGATCTATTTTTCTCGTCCAAAATTAACGAAGCCAGTACCCAAACCGGTATCAAGGTCGAATTTGCCCGTCGTCCAGAAGATGTTCTGACCAAAGTCAGAGCGTTCCATCCCGCCTGGTTGCTCATTGATCTCAATAGCCAAAGAGTCAATGCTCTGGACGTAATTTCAGGAGTACGAGCCGAAGCTGAACTCGATTCAATTCAAATCCTGGGTTTTATTTCACACATTCAAAAGGAGTTACGCCAGGCAGCCATGCAAGCCGGTTGTTCAAAAGTCATCCCCCGGTCTGAATTTTCCGCCCGACTTCCTGAATTATTGCTGGAGTTGAGTGCGTGATGAGGTTGACTGGATGCCGCCGCGACTCCCCCAGAATAGAGGTTTGTGCATGAAAGAAGAAATGGAAGTGTTTCATCGTCACCTCCAGAAAGCCAAGCTCAAACGCACCACCCAGCGCGATTTGATTTTAGAAGTATTTCTGGAGACGGAAAAACACCTCAGCGTCGAAGAACTGTATGATCTGGTCAAGCACCGGGATCCATCCGTCGGCTTTACCACTGTGTATCGAACCATGCACCTTCTGGTTGAAGCAAAACTGGCGCGAGCCGTGGAATTTAACGATGGTCGGACACGGTATGAACACGAATATAAACATGACCATCACGATCATCTGATTTGTACCGAGTGCAGTGCCTTAATCGAATTCTTCAGCCCGGAAATCGAACGTCTCCAGGAAGAAATTGCCAAAGAACACTCTTTTCTGATCCAAAGCCACAGCCACCGGCTTTTTGGCGTCTGCCGTGCTTTTCACAACCAGGAAGCCGAGCTTCCACCCTATTGCCTGAAAAGATAAAGGTCAGTACCACCTGCGGAGCGGGTGGGGTTGTCCATTTGCTACCCACCCGCTCACGCAGGCGGTACTGACAGTTTGGTTAGGATTTGGCGCGTTTGACAAACTCGCCGGTGGTGGTATCCACCAGAATGCGTTCGCCAACTTCGAGATAAATCGGCACTTTGACACTGGCGCCGGTTGAAATTTTGGCATTTTTCAACACTTTCCCGGTTGCGGTGTCTCCGCGAGCGCCGGGTTCAGCTTCAGTCACTTCAAATTCCAGGAACTGAGGCAGCTTCACCCCCACCACTTCACCATTGAACAGAATTGATTTCACAATGGCTTCTTCGGCCAGGAACGGAATCAGATCTTCCATCTTCTCGGCTGGGAGACCGAATTGTTCAAACGATTCTTGATCCAGGAAGAAATACTCGCCGCCACTTTCATACAGATACTGGGCTTCGCGTTCCTCCACATCTGGTTCGTCAAAGCGGTCTCCGGCCTTGAAGGTCTTGTCAAACATATTGCCGGTAATGAGGTGACGGACTTTCGTCTTGTAGAGGGTCGAAGCGCCCCGAGCCGATGGGCTCTGGACCGAGTAATCCACAATACTGAACGGTTCGTTGTCAATTAAAATCTGCGCACCGCGCTTAAATTCTGCGGTTGTGATCATGCACGAAATACTCCTTTGAATGCAGTTGAATAAGAAATCAGGGTTCGGGGTTCGGGGTTCGGGGTTCCGGGTTCCGGGTTCCGGGTTCGGGGTTCGGGGTTCAGGGTTTTCGTTTTTGTTTATCCTTTTGGTTTTTCAATTACTGAACCCGGAACCCCAGCAGGTCGTGAACAACCTGCCTCAATTCAGCCATCGCTACGCGGCGAAAACCATAACAACATCAATTTCGAAAACCCTGAACCCTGAACCCCGAACCCTGAACCCTGAACCCTGAACCCTGAACTAAGGTTGATGCTCTTTGAGCAATGCCGAAATCGCTGGTCGCAATTCTCCGACACAGCACAATCGGCGCAGGCGAACTGGCTGGATGCTGGCGACAATTTCCGAAACGTCAATCAGATCGGCCAGTCCTGATTTTCCGCTGCCGCGTTCGACCAGAATCGGGTGTTTTCCGCTGCCAGGGCGAAAATAGGGAATGTCCCGGCTCAGTTGGACAGTGACGGCCCGATGCGGCGAAATTGGGCTGCCGGTTACCAGTGCCTGGCCTTGATGCAGGATTTGTTCGACGGTTTCATCCGTCATATCTGGCGGCACGTCCAGCGTTTTAAACATCCGCCGGTCAGAAAATCGGTTTGCCAGATCAACCAGTTCCGGGTCGGCGCTCAAGGCCCACCGTTTGAGATGCCATAAAATATCAACATCATCCAGTGACAGGTATTGCTGAACCGTCAGGGGTTTTCCGGTCAGGAAATTCATCAACCCGCTGGTCGTGTCGTCAGTCACCAGCTTTTGCGCTTGAAAGAGTTCAACCGCCCGTTCAATCGCACCTGAAAAGACCGCTTCGGCAGCTTTAATTAAATGATGAAAGTACAGTTGGCGAAACATCCGGTTGCGAGACTGGATGAATTCTTCGATGGCGTGCAAGCCCTTGGCCCGGATAAAGAGCGTATTGGCCGCCGGATCAACTTCCAATGAGGACAACAGCCATTCCAGGTCATAGTGGCCATAACTGACGCCGGTCATCAGCGAATCCCGCAGCAAATAATCCAGCCGATCACAATCAAACTGCGACGAGACCACCTGACACAGAAACCGTTTGGAAAAGGTGCCCTGCAAGATCTGAACAATCGCCGCCGGCAGGTCCGCGTCAACACTTATCAGGATTTGGTTGAGCGAGCTGGTTGGATCGGTGAGAAGGGAAATCGTCCAGGTTTCATGCCGGAATTTGGCAATCGGTTCAATTGTGTGCGAAAACGGCCCGTGCCCAACATCGTGGAGCAGGGCAGCCGCCATCGTGGCCATTTTCTCAAATCGGCTCAAGGAAACTCGCCGCTCAATTCGGGCCAGCATGCGTTGGGAAAGGTGCATTGTCCCAATGCTATGGGCAAAGCGACTGTGTTCGGCCCCCTGATAGGCAAAGTAAGCCAACCCAACCTGGCGAATCCGACGCAATCGCTGAACTTCTGAGCTGTCAATCAGGCGATTGAGCAGGGCACCTTCAACCGTGTCGGTATCCAGGGAAATGATATTGTGGACTGGGTCTCGAAAATTGCGATAACCGCTGCTGGCAGGGGCATCAACATTGTGAGTCAGTTCGTGCATAGCTCACCATCTGGCCGAAATCAGGTTGTTGATGCCTTGAGTAACAGGCTGGAGGGAAATTCCGAGCTGAAAGGAGTCGCTTGACAAGAACACAGGTTGAAAGAGGTACAGTTTTGGCTCAAACACCCTGCCCAGATCAGAGACGCTGGACTCTGGGTCAGGCTTCAGGTTTTACCCGGCGCACACGCGTTTTCTTTTCTTTTGAATCCGTTCCGCTGGTATCTTCGACAACCGCCGCCGCTGGCTGCTCTTCAAAACTCTTGAGCGCTTTCTCTTCGTCATCATACATTCGAAAGACGCTTTCAAGTCGTGAAATCTTGATGATATGACTCACGCTCTGGGATGGTTTCAGGAGTTTTAACTGACCGTTGGCCTGTTCAATATGCTGGTAACATTGCAAAAGACTGCCGACACCGGTACTGCTGATATAGCTGACACCACTCAGGTCAAGCAGGAAGTTGACTTCGCCAGCCGCAATCATCGAGTCAATGCGTTTGCACAAATCGTCATTGGCTTCACTGGGTGCCATGCGGCCCGTGACTTCGAGGATATTCACCGTTCCTGCTTTTTTGATCAGGCGATAGCGTGTTGGGCGGCGCGGCATAACGCCCACGTTTTTTGCGCCGCGATTTGGATTGTCGTACTCGTGATCAGCCATACATTATCCTTTTGGTCCGTTCATCAACCCCCTGGTGATTGATCTCGTCCGCACTGGCTGCAAGGGATGAGGTTGCAGGGCGGTATATCAGGATGTCAGATGTCGAAAGCCTGAATAAAATAAAATGGAATGAGCTCTCAGAATTTGCTAAAGGAAGTGAAATCAATGGTTTTCACGACCAACTGGGCAAACTTGAAAAGTTTCCCGCCTGGTTGGACAAGATAAAAATTGATGACACTTTATGCTGAGAACAAATGTGAATGCTTCATGCGAGAAACAGAAGTTGTGGTGGTCGAGGTGGTCGAGATCACAGAATCTGTTTCGAACTGGAATGAACTGTACTGTAATTGCTGCCAAAGCCTACCACAATGATTGTTATCGTCAACCTGAATCCTGCTGTTGATCGTCTGCTTACCTTCTCGAAAATCCAGCCTGGAATGGTTCATCGGTCTCGGTCTGTCCAGCTTGTGGCGGGTGGAAAAGGGATCAATGTTGCCCGAGTTCTCAGCCGTCTTCAGACTCCGGCTGAGGTCTGTTTGTTTCTCGGCGGTGACACCGGGCGACTGCTGCAGCGGTTGCTCACACAAGAGGGAATCGTCCCCTGTGTGATCGAAACCACCGTCGAAACCCGGTGCTGTTCAATTGGATATGATGAATCCACGGGCGAAGATACCGTCTGGAACGAGCCCGGTGAATCACCCACCGCTGACCAGTGGCTCACCTATCGTCAACGGTTTGGCGAGCGGATCAAACCTGGGTCGCTGGTTCTGCTTTCCGGAAGTGCTCCGCCACAGTCCCCCGAGTCCATTTTTCAGGCGTTGACCCGTCAGGCCCAGACGGCTGACTGTCGGGTACTGGTTGATATTTCACCAGCCGATCTCTTGAAAGTGCTCCCGGCAAACCCCTGGCTGGTCAAACCAAATCACCACGAAGCCGGGAACGCACTCGGTCAGTCGGTAGCGACGGTACTGGATGCCATCCAGGCCGGTCGTGAATTGTGTTTGCGTGGAGCGCAAAATGCCTTGATCACGCTTGGGGCACAAGGCGCCGTGCTGTTGACGAATGCTGGCGAAATCTGGCACTTGACCGTACCCGATCTCTCAACCTTCGGTCGGCTGTTTCACACCGGTGCCGGAGACGCCACGCTGGCTGGGATTGCCTGTGGACTCCAGCAAAAACAGTTGCCCCTTCTGGAAGCCGTGCAGTTTGGTCTGGCCTCGGGAACGACTTTTACCCGATATGGGCGAACGCTTGACCCGGCGGAGGTTGAGCGAATGGTGAATGAAATTGGGCTGAAGAAAACGGGCTTAGGGAGCGTTAAAAAATAAGTTCCTGGGGCGCGTTCTGCCACGTCCAGGTTTTGGTCTTGCACCGCGAAGCGGGGGAGCACTGGAGAGAACGAACCTGTTCCCGGTGGTAGCTCCCAAAACCTCGCAACCACCGGCTATCCGAACGGCAGCCCTCCGGGATGCTCAATCCAAATGCCTGATTCCCAAAAGAAAACGGGAAGTTGACCCAAGCCCTGTTTTTTTCAGCCCCGTATTTATTTTTCCAAATTTGCTGGTACACCCTGTGGAAATTTTTCCTGGATGGCCGCTTTAATTTTATCAATCCGGTTTTCAGGGTTGGGATGAGTACTGAAAAACTCTGGATTTCGGTTGCCTTTAGACGCCTGAGCGAGGATTTCCATCACTCCGATCATGCCCTGGGGGTTATAGCCAGCTTCGGACATAAAGCGAACGCCAAGCGTGTCGGATTCGAGTTCATCTTCGCGGCCATACTTCATATTGACCAGATTGCCGATGGCGGCGGCAAGCTGGGCGGCCTGTTGACTATCAGCCCCAACTCCGACGGCGGAAACCAGGCCCTGAGTGAGGTTTTGTTTCGCCATGTGTTCCGCGCCGTGACGACCAATGACGTGTCCGATTTCGTGACCGAGCACGCCTGCCAACTGGCCGTCAGTTTTCAACTGTGTCAGGAGCGCCCGGGTAATGAAGACCTGCCCGCCAGGAAGGGCAAAGGCATTGATGGTTTTTGAATCATTCAAAACATGGAACTCAAACTGGTACTTGCTGTTGCGGGCGGTGGATTGCTGCACCAGCCGGTTTCCAATCTGGTCAACTCGGGCATTTTCCTTCGGATCAGAGGACTCCCCACCATATTGCTGGAGCATTTGCGGCGCCGCTTGCTGCCCAAGCGCGACTTCCTGGTCTTCAGTCAGTGCGACTTGTTGAACTTCACCTGTAATCTGGTTTTTTTGGGTTGACCGAAAGTACCCAAAGATCGCTCCGAGGGCCACCACCACGGCAATGACCAGTCGAACTTTCAAATTTCCCCGGCTGTTTTCCATAAATTTGCTCCAAAAACATGTGGTGACAAGTTTTATTGACCGTTGCATAATTTACTTAACTTTTTAGATGTCTAAACCAGCTCCTTGAAAAAAAGATTTGATCAACTGTGGCTTACTCCGGAGTCTCATCACCGCCAAATGCAACTCTCGGCCCAGAACCTCAAAGTTCGGAC